>JAFZFL010000247.1 GCA_017555925.1 Bacteroidales bacterium
ACTCCTGCGTTGGCTCATGTGGCATCGGCTGAGGCTATTGCGGCAGTAGAGAAGATTGCAGGCATGGAGGTTGACCCCGTTGATTATTCAAATATCCCTGGTGCTACATATACTTCGCCGGAGATTGCTTCAGTAGGTATAACTGAGAAAAAAGTGAAAGAGGCAGGTATTGCCTATAAGGTTGGCAAATTCCCATTCACTGCAAGCGGTAAGGCTACCACTGCAGGCGAAAAGGATGGTTTTGTAAAACTTATAATAGATGAGCAGACAGACAAGATTCTTGGAGCCCACCTTATTGGTGCCAATGTTACTGAGATGCTTTCAGGTATAGTACTTGCAAGAAGAATTGGCGCAACTGCCAAGGATATTATTAAAGCAATCCATCCTCATCCTACAATGAGTGAGGGTATTATGGAGGCAGCAGCTGCTGTTCACGGCGAGGCTATCCATATGTAGTATATTTGGCATAGGTTTGGGATAGAGCGTGAACTCTACTTTAAAGGGATAATTGTATAATTGTAAATTAGGGCACTATGGCAAAACATGATGTTTCAGTTTCAATAAATGAAATTAGCAGAATCTCTGTAGGAACAGAGGTGAAAGGTAATCTTGTGTCGAAATCTGATATAAGAATAGATGGAACTTTTGAGGGGGATCTTGTAACTACAGGAAAACTTGTAGTAGGAGAGAGTGCAGTTGTAAGGGGAAATATTATTTGTGCAAGTGCTGATATATGGGGAGCTGTTGAAGGTGAGTTCTGCTCCAAGGAGTCAATTACCTTCAAAAGTTCCGGTAAATTTACAGGAAATCTCAGGACAAATAAAATTTGTATAGAGATGGGTGCCGGATTCAGCGGTAACTGTACAATTATTTCTGATGAAGAGTTTACGGCTATAGCTTCCGGCTATTTCGAGGAATAGATATGGCAAAAAAAGAGGGTGTCAGAGCAATGTTTGACAATATTGCGCCTGAATATGACAAATTGAATCATATATTGTCTTTAAATATTGACAAACTTTGGCGAAACAAGGCTGTCAATAAAATTGTAGATGTAAAAACCCCGTTGCATGTGCTTGATGTGGCATGTGGAACGGGGGATTTTACTATAGAGATAGCTCAAAAGGTTCCGGCTGGCAGTGTGGTTACAGGTATCGACCTTTCTGAGGGAATGATGAGGATTGGGCGCGAAAAGATTGCTGCAGCCGGTGTTAATGCTACTATGGAGCAGGGTGATTGTGAGGCCCTGCAATATGCAGACAACAGTTTTGACCGTATTTCTGTTGGTTTTGGAGTGAGGAATTTTGAACATCTTGATCTTGGACTTAAAGAGATGTACAGAGTGCTTAAGCCGGAAGGGAAACTTGTTATTCTGGAGCTCTCTGTGCCGTCAAATTCCATTATAAGATGGTTTTACAAGTTATATTTTCTTAAGATATTACCCACAATTGGTGGATGGATATCAGGTAATAGGGGAGCATATGAGTATTTGCCTGCATCTGTTTTAAGATTCCCTATGCCATTGGAGTTTATACCAATGATGTATGATGCCGGATTCGCCAAAGTTGAGCACATATCCCTTTCATTTGGTATTTGCAGAATGTATATTGGCTATAAATGATATAGCCATTTCTATTTGAAAATAATCCCTGTTTTATGAGAAAGTGGATTGAAGCTATGCGTTTGCGTACACTGCCTGTAAGTATATCGGGTGTGTTTGCCGGTATAGGTTGCGCGGTCTGGTGTGGACATTTCAAATTTATTCCAGCTCTATTGTGCCTGCTGTTTGCCATATTGGCGCAAATAGCTTCAAATTTTGCCAATGAGTATTATGATTTTAAGAATGGATTGGACAGGAAGGGCAGAGAGGGTTTCAGAAGGGGTGTTACAGAGGGTGATATAACACCTCAGGCAATGAAAATAGCAACATATGCTACACTTGCGGCAGCCGGAGCAGTGGGGTGTATGATGCTTTTTTATGGTCCGTTGTGGCTGGTTTTTGCAGGTTCGGCTATTGGTGTTTTTGCTTTGGCATACAGTGCCGGTCCATATCCTTTGTCACATCACGGATTGGGTGATTTGGCAGTGGTGCTCTTCTTTGGAGTTGTGCCTGTTACACTTACCTGCTATCTGCAGGAGGAGGGGTGGAGCTTTTTGCAATACTCACTTCCTGTATCTTTTGCTGTAGGATTGCTTGCTGCCAATGTCCTTATTGTAAATAATTACAGGGATATTAATGATGATGCCGCTGTTGGCAAACGTACTACGGCTGTAATTTGGGGCAGAAAAGTGATGGGATGGGTATATTTGCTGTCTGGAATGGCTGCAATGTTAATAATGATGCGGGTATGGATAGAATTGCCGCTATACTCCTGTATTGTTCCTGTGGTTTATTTGGTGTGCCATATTATGACCTGGCTTAGGTTGGTTTCATCATATGGTGCTGCCCTTAATCCGGTATTGGGCAGGAGTGCCATTAATCTGCTGCTCTTTTCTATAATGCTTTTTGCAGTTTTTCTGATTGATTAATTTTCAAGTGCGGCTTTTTTCTTTTTTATTATACCAACGTACGAAAGAAGAATCACATTCATAAGAAGTGCGTATATTATTGCCGGTATGGCCATCTCCCCGCTATTGAAAATAAATGGCGATGAAGCTATAGCAATGGCCTGAGCAGCATTTTGCATACCTACCTCTATTACAATTGTACGGCGTATTGCTTTGCTTGTACCGCTAATGTATGAGAGAATGGAACTGCATATCATTGCCATAAGAATGAGAACTGTTATTGTAAGACCCAGTACGGTAAAGTTGTCAATAATCTCTTGTGTATATTGAATGAAAAAGACCAGTGCCAGAACCATCAGGGCCGGGAGTGCAAGTTTGCCTAAAAACTTATTCACTTTTTCAGCTCTCTTTGGAAGGAACTTTTTAAAAAAGAATCCTGCCAAAAGTGGAACAAACAGCAGAAGCAGATTCTGTACAATAAGTTTTCCAACTGGCAGAACTACCTCAATACCGCTTTGGCTGGAGATGAAATTTGATACAAACTCCATAATGGCAGGTATTGTAAATAATGTAATTATGCTGCTGCAGGCAGTAAGTATTATGGAGAGGGCTACATCTCCCTTTACAAGCATAGTGAATACATTGGACGAACTGCCTCCAGGACAACAGGCAATAAGAACCAGTCCCATAAAGTATACAGGAGAAAGGTCCAATGCCCAAGCCAATGCAAAAGCAATAGCCGGCAATATGATAATCTGTCCGGTGAGTCCTACGGCTACAGCTCGTGGATTGCGGGCCACATTCTTGAAGGATTCCATACTCAGTTCACTTCCTAATAGGAACATAAGAACCAGCAGGATAGGCATTACAATCCAGATTGTGTTCATACAATGCAACTATATGGTTTCACGTATATGGTACTTGTTTCTTTCATTTGCATTACGGCTCACAAGTTCGGCAAGAAATCCTGTGAGGAAGAGCTGTACTCCAATGATAAGAGCTACCAATGCCAGATAGAATAGAGGTTGGTCGGTTACAGCTCTGAATTTCAAGCCCTGAGCCTGTGCTATAACTTTGTCTATAATAATCCAGACAGATATTATAGCACCAACAAGGAATGTAAGTGAACCCATAAGCCCAAAGAAATGCATAGGTTTCTTGCCAAATCGGGAAAGAAACCATAGACTTATGAGGTCAAGATAGCCATTTACAAAGCGCTCCAGACCAAATTTGCTCTTTCCAAATTTGCGCACGTGGTGTTGCACAACCTTCTCTCCAATATTGCCGAATCCTGCATTCTTGGCCAGATATGGAATATAGCGGTGCATTTCGCCATAGACTTCAATATTCTTTACTACCTCATTTCTGTAGGCTTTCAAGCCGCAGTTCATATCGTGCAATTTAATGCCGGTTACTTTGCGTGCTGTAGCATTATAGATTTTTGAAGGGATGTTTTTGGAAAATTTATTGTCGAACCTTTTTTTCTTCCAACCGCTTACAAGATCATAGCCATCCTCCTTTATCATCCTGTACAATTCCGGAATTTCATTTGGGTCGTCCTGCAAATCGGCATCCATGGTAATGACAACATCTCCTTGTGCAGCCTCAAAACCACAATAGAGAGCTGCAGATTTGCCGTAGTTCCTTCTGAAACAGATACCTTTTATATTGCTGTTGCTTCCCGACAGCTCCTTGATTCTCCTCCATGAAGAGTCTGTGCTGCCGTCATTAACCATTATTATTTCATATGTAGTGACCATTCTGGACATTACACTGCTTATGCCATCTACAAGCTCCTGAAGAGACTCCTCTTCGTTATATAATGAGATAATTACAGAAATATCCATTGTTACTCCTCAATACTATTTTCATCCTCGGTAAAAGGATTTGTCTTTTTAGTGTATGTAGCAATTATAAGTGAAACAAGAACTCCAAATATAGAGTAATAGAACAAGCTCCAGAAGAGTAAAATTTGAGGAAGTTTGCCGGCTACTGTATCAAAAGCCTCCAACTGCTCATCGTTGTAGTTTCCGCTATCAATTATAGACTGCATAGCCTCAAGGGATTTGTCAAGCTGATCAGGAAAAAGAAGTGTAATGCTCAAGAATGCAAAACATGAGCAGATTATTGCGGAGAATACAGATACAAGTGAACCATATCTGAACGACTCTCCATAAGTTATGGTATCAAACTGGCTTGAATATTGTTTCATAAGATAGTATAGCAGATAGATGCAAGCACCAAACTTGACTGCCCACAAAATTGTTGACACAAATCCGCCAGGAGAAAAAATGAAACTTATCAATGAATAGATGATTGTAACTGATGATAATATCAGTCCAGCCAGGGCAGCTGACTGCCATTTGTTTACCTTTTCCATAAAATACCTATTATTTTATATATACAGATTGCAAAGATAGAAAATAGTTTCATCAAATTGATTAAAAATTTATACCTTTGCACGATTATCTGAAAAATAAGACAATATAAATATAGTATGATTAACATTACATTTCCCGACGGCAGTGTACGCCAATATGAGGCAGGCGTAAATGGCCTGGATATAGCCAAAAGCATAAGTCCGAGACTTGCTTCAGATGTTTTGGCTGTTTCTGTTGATAATGAAATTTACGATTTGTTGAGACCCATCAATGCAGATGTTTCAATAAAATTGCACAAATGGGAAGATGCAGAGGCTAAAAAGACATTCTGGCACTCATCTTCACACCTTATGGCAGAGGCTCTTGAAGCGTTGTTCCCAGGTATCAAATTCGGTATCGGTCCTGCAATTGAAACAGGTTTCTACTATGATGTTGACCTTGGTGACAAGACAATAACAGAGGCAGATCTTAAAAAGATTGAGGATAAGATGGTGGAGCTTGCCCGTACAAAAGAGAATTTTGTAAGAAAGGATATCTCAAAAGCGGAGGCAATGGAAATCTATACTCAAAAGGGTGATGAGTATAAATGTGATCTTATCAAAGATTTGGAGGATGGTACAATCACTTTCTATACAAACGGTAACTTTACCGATTTGTGCCGTGGCCCGCACTTGGTTGACACTTCTGTCATAAAAGCTGTGAAATTGACCTCCATTGCAGGTGCATACTGGAGAGGAAATGAGAAAAACAAGATGCTGACACGTATATATGGTGTTACATTCCCTAAAAAGTCCATGTTGGATGAGTATATCCAGATGATGGAGGAGGCAAAGAAACGTGACCACAGAAAATTGGGCAAAGAGTTGGAACTGTTTGCATTTTCACAAAGGGTAGGCCAGGGTCTTCCATTGTGGTTGCCAAGAGGTGCTGCTTTGCGTGAGAAATTGGAGAACTTCCTTAAAAGTGTTCAGAAACAGCATGGTTACCTTCCTGTAATCACTCCTCATATAGGACAGAAAGAGTTGTATGTGACATCTGGTCACTATGCCAAATATGGAGCAGATTCATTCAGACCTATTACCACTCCTCAAGAGGGAGAGGAGTTCTTGCTTAAACCTATGAACTGTCCTCACCATTGTGAAATATACAAGACCAAACCACGCTCATACAAAGATCTTCCTTTACGTTTTGCAGAGTTTGGTACTGTATACAGATATGAGCAGAGCGGAGAGTTGCATGGCTTGACCCGTGTGCGCGGATTTACTCAGGATGATGCTCACTTGTTTGTAAGACCAGACCAATTGAAAGAGGAGTTCTGTAAAGTTATTGATATTGTACTTTATATCTTCAAGACTCTTAATTTTGATCAATATACAGCACAGGTTTCATTGAGGGACCCTAACAATAGGGAGAAGTACATTGGAACTGACGAGAATTGGGAGAGAGCTGAGAGCGCCATTATTGAGGCAGCACAGGAGAAGGGCTTGAATACTGTAGTTGAATATGGTGAGGCTGCATTCTATGGTCCTAAACTTGACTTTATGGTTAAGGATGCAATTGGAAGAAAATGGCAGTTGGGTACAATTCAGGTAGACTACAACTTGCCTGAACGTTTCGACCTTGAGTATACAGGTGCTGATGATAAAAAGTATCGTCCGATTATGATTCACAGGGCACCGTTCGGTTCAATGGAGAGATTTGTTGCAGTTCTGTTGGAGCATACTGGTGGAAAATTGCCATTATGGTTGGCTCCTGACCAAGTGGTTGTATTACCTGTAAGTGAAAAATATAACGAATTTGCAAAAAAAGTTTGTAATTTACTGAATAATTGCGATATTCGCGCCTCAATTGACGATCGTAACGAAACTATCGGCAAGAAAATCAGGGAGAACGAGTTGAAGAGAATGCCTTACCAACTTATTGTAGGAGAGAAAGAGGCTTCTCAAGATATGGTTTCTGTAAGAAAGCAAGGTGGTGAGGATCTTGGAGTTATGGGCATAGAGGCTTTCGCTGGTTTTATAAGGGAAGAGATTAAGAAGCAATGAAGTAATAACTAATTAATTTAGGAGGATAAGCATATCGCAACACCATTTAAACCACGCCCAGGGGGCTTTGTGAAAAAAACAAACACGTCGTCTGCCCCTACAGGTAATAAGGGCGCGAAAC
>JAFZFL010000248.1 GCA_017555925.1 Bacteroidales bacterium
AGGCTGTAAAGTTGTAAAGAAACCTTACAGCCTTTTTTGTATGTTTATTTTATAATTTACTGATAATATGCAATATAGATCTTTTGGCACGGTTTTATTATATTATGGCTGTAGACATGCAAATTATGTAAAATTGTAAAGTAACTTTACACACGGGATTTAACTGGTTATGAAAAGCTATTTGAGATTCATAGGAAGGAATAAAATGTATACTGCCATTGAGGTGGTTGGGTTGTGGTGAATTCGGAGCATGCCCACCCAGAAAAACGCCTTCCATTTCGGAGCATTACCACCCAAAATGCCAGCTTTTTTATTGAAAATAGGGCTAAAATTTGAGAAATTGAGCAAATTTTTCGGAGCAATGCCACCCAACACTCAGGCATTGCAACCAGAAAGTTGATTTTTGCAATAGATTTCGGAGCATATCCACCCATTTTTCAAATAAATAGTATTGAGTGTCAATCCTTTTCGGAACATGACCACCCACTATGATCTGTATCTTTACACCTCAATCTAAAAATTGAGGAAATTATGGCAGGTAAAAGTACAGATATGAGCAAGATTAAACAGATATTACTGCTCCATAGAGATGGCATGTCCAATCGTAAGATTGGAGAAAAGCTTGGATTGTATAAGGAAACAGTCAATAAGTATGTAAATGCTGCGAAGGCAGATAATAAGAGCCTGGATGAGCTAATCAAAATGGAGGAACCAGAACTCCATAATCGTTTTAATGCAGGTAATGCAGCTTATTCAGATGGCCGTTTCGACATCCTTCAGACAGAGCTGGATTATTATCTTCGTGAATTAGGCCGTAAACATGTTACTATGTATCTCCTTTGGGAAGAGTACAAAGAAAAGCATCCTAATGGCTATGGTTATACCCAATTCTGCTTCCATTTAAACCAGCATCGTGCATCAGCCAACCCTGAAGTATCATTACCATTGAGCAACTTTAGAGAAGGTGGTAACGAGCTATACATTGACTTTGCTGGAGATACAATGTCTTATGTTGATATTTCTACAGGTGAAGAAATACGTTGTCAAATCTTTGTCGCGTGTCTACCAGCGTCAGATTATGGCTTTGCAATGGCCGTTCCTAGCCAAAAAGTTGAAGACTTCCTATATGCTTTAGCGTGCTGTCTCAGACATATTGGAGGAGCACCCAAAATATTGGTGACTGACAATCTTAAAGCATCAGTCATAAAACCAGACAGATATATGCCAGACCTTAATGTGATAATGGAAGACTTTGCAAATCATTATGGATGTGTTACGATACCTGCCAGATCCGGACATCCTAAAGATAAGCAATTGGTTGAAGATCACGTAAAGCTGACATATATGCGCGTGTATGCACCTTTACGCAATGAAACGTTCTTTTCTATAAGCGAATTGAATACTGCCATCTCAAGCAAAATGAAGCTGCATAACCAGAAAAGAATACAACGCCTTCCTTTTACACGAGAAGAGAGGTTCTTATCTATAGATAAACCAAACCTGAGAGACTTACCAGAAAAGGACTTCGAGATAATATATCGTACCGAACTGTTGGTTCAAAACAGTAGCCATATATACCTAGGACGAGATAAGGTCTATTATTCAGTACCTTATGCTTATATAGGCAGAAAAGTCAAGGTGTTATATACAAGAACTCTAGTGAAAATCTTCGCACCGGATGGTCAGCGTATAGCAGTACACACCAGATGTACTATTGCAGGGCGTTACTGCACGGTAGAAACACATATGCCTTCATATTACAGCGACTACGTAAATCTGTCTCCTCAAAAATATATAGACCGTGCAGCTCGCATCTCTTCAATGCTTGAACTGGTTATTAAAAGGCTCTTTGCAACTAGTTCATGTGTTGTTCCAGAGCAACTCTATAAGTCATGCGATGGTCTATTCCATCTTCAGAAGACTTCAGATCCTGAAATCTTTGAAAAAGCTTGCAAGGCTGCAATAGATCTGGATATGTGCAGATATCCCTTTATCAAAAACTTGATAGAGAGTAAGTGTGCAGGTCTTTATCATGTAGATGATAACACACTTTTCCCAGACTATCATTCAAACATAAGAGGCAAAGAATACTTTGTAGACAAATAACCCACTAAAACTAAAAATATGAACGATCAAATCTATCAAGACTTAAGAAGTCTGCATTTGAGTGGCATGGCCCAGAGTTGGATGCTACTCAATGAAACACGGAAACTGTCAGAGTTGACACTTCAAGATGGTATGTCAATGCTCATCCAAGCTGAACACGATCAACGGTCCAATAACAGAACTGCAAGGTTGCTGTCAAAAGCTAAGTTCCGTTATAACGCATCAGTTGAAGAAATGACTTTTGATATGTCACACGGCAGGGACAAAAACAAACTACTCAATCTTGCCACATGTGAATATATCAAACAAGGAGCTTCTGTGCTTGTAACAGGGCCGGCAGGTGTGGGAAAAAGCTTTATTGCATCTGCACTTGGATATCAGGCTTGCCTTGCCGGCTACAAAGTCAGATACATAAATATGCACAAACTCCTGGAGGATATGCAAATGGCAAGAATTGAATCTAAAGCTGCAAAGTTCTTTGACAAGATGGCTGCGC
>JAFZFL010000249.1 GCA_017555925.1 Bacteroidales bacterium
ATTAAGGTGAGTGATCTGGATGCAGAGGTGGTTTGGCAAGATCAGCCTTGTGTTATAACTGAAGCAAAGATTGAGGGCGATTATCTCTACTTTAGAGTTAGGGAAGATTGTATAAGTGAATGTAATGCCGTAGTTGCTTTAAAGGCTGGTAAAGGAACTGATTATGGAGCAGGTACTATATTTTGGAGTTGGCATATTTGGGTGACAGACAAGGATCTTACTGATAATAGGGGCAATTTTACAATTATCAATAATCTGGATTATGTTGATGATGATACTGAATCTTTTACAAACAGTACTTTTGAACTTATGAGGGTTCCACTTGGTTATTGTAATGCAGAGAGCAAAGAGTATGAACCAAGGATGTTGCCTTTAACGTTCTGCCAGTATGATAATGAAGTGAAAATTAGGAGTAAAACATTTACAATTACTCAGGTAGGTGAATACTCTTACTATGATGACCAACCTGAAAATGTGGTTTACTACCAGTATGGAAGAAAGGATCCTCTTGTGTCTGGATGGGTAAAATATACTCCTGCGTATGAAATTGCAAATAAGCCATATTATACACCTAAGAGATTAAGGTATATTATGGGATATGGTGGCGGAAGAGTAGGTTTCAAGCATATTGATGATGGTGTTTATATGGCAGTGAATAATGCTATTTCATTGGCGGGACAAATGTTTATGAGTCCTCAATTTTATCTTGATGCTGATGAGTGGGGCAGCTCAATACTTAGAATGAGTCTGTGGTATGGATATGGACATCCAAACGCAAACTCAAGTACAACAGGTGAGAAAAGTGATAAAATATATGTAAATTTATGGAATAATAATAATTATATTATGCCAATGTTCTCATATGCCGGTGGTTCAACATCGGAAGATGTATACACAAAATTGTCGGGAATGAACTATTTGGGAATGGCAAAAACGGTTTATGACCCGTCACCGGCGGGGTATGAAGTTCCAACTATAGATGCTTATGCGGGATTGACATATGGCGGATTGAATTATGGCCAGAATATTGAAATATTACATAATACTCACCCTGTAGAGGGAGCTACTAATCCTGAGGTTAAACTTATTAGTGCTCCTAATAATTTTTACGCTCTGGAGTTTTGTGATTACGTTACAGGAGAGAAGATTAGTATAGGAGCATTCGGATACAGATCTGAGCATACAGGATCTGTTAATGAGTATGGAACTTATGGTGGAGCACTTACGGCAAATCCAATATGTGTGCAGTGGTCTAATGATAATGCAGCGAACAGCTATTTTGAGCCATATTTTCTAATAGGTTCTGCAAGATTGTTTTTTGCAGCTCCCAATAATGTGTCAAACTATCCTACACTTTGGCCTATTGGATCAAGCAGTATGGCGCACGGTTTTCCTGTAATACCGGCTGTGACAGGATCTAATCCAAAATAAGTAAGTATCAGATAAAGTATATTACTCTACAATTAGTCGCTATTACCTTCAAATGCTTGGTAATAGCGGCTATTTTTGTATCTGATAATAATTAGTTTTAAATTTGTGGGGATAATATTTGGAAAAATTATTCTTCCCTTTTCTAATTTGATTCTGTATGACTCTTGTTGAACTTTCTGATATTTTAAGCAATGTGCTTTTGGAGCGCAATTCTGTTACTCTGCCCTCTATGGGAACATTTGTGATTGAACAGATTCCGTCGCAAATAGTGAATGAGGGTAATACTATAACTCCACCATCTTGCAGAGTGGTTTTTGACAGTTCAGTTATTGGTCACAATGAGTCTGTTGATGTTATTTTGAATAAATATATGGCACTTGAAAAGGTGGTTGATGGTAATGGTTCACGTGATGGTTCACAGTTGATGGATGAGGTTGAGAAGGAGCTTATGACATTGATAAAGGATATCAAGATGAAGTTGTTGGATGCCTCTTTTGTTGAGTTTCCGGGTTTTGGGGTTATAAGGTTTTCGGAGGAGTCGCATTTTGTTTTTGAGCCGGATCCACAATTTGATCCTGCTGCTGAGTATTATGGTCTGGAGCCGCTGCCTTTGAAGATGGTGGGCGAGGTTTCAGGTGAGGATGCAGTTAAGGTATCTGTGGAGGAGGCTGGTGATGTGGTTGTAAGGGTTGATGAGGTGCAGGATGATATGGCATCTAAGGTGGTGAAGAGAGGTTTTCCGTTGGCACTTTCGGTTGTGCTTACGGTGGTGCTGCTTATGGTTATTCTTGTTCTTGTTGTGGTATTGTTCAAGGAGGAGCTTATGCCGCTGCTTGAGAAGCTGCTCTATTCAAAGGAGGAGTTGGAATTTCTGAGGGAAAACGGTCTGTAGGGTAAAACGGCCTGTAACCTGAGTCCCTATACGACTTTAAATATGAGCCCCGAAAGTTTTCTGTCTATGATATGAACCCCAAAAGTTAGACAAAAACTTTTGGGGTTTTGTTATGTTAAAAAAGAGAAAGAAACACGGCTATGCAGAACGATTGAAGTATATGCATATGCTTGAGAATGGTATTAGTAAGACGTTTATTGAACAGGA
>JAFZFL010000250.1 GCA_017555925.1 Bacteroidales bacterium
ATAAACAAATCGGGTATAACCATCAGATTGGCGGTGTCGGATATAAGGGTTGCAGGAAGAGCTACACAAGGTGTTAAACTTATAAATATCAGAGAGGGAGACAGTATTGCGGCTGTTTGTGTTGTAAACAAAAGCGAAGAGAAAGTTCCTGAAGCAATAGAGCCTATTTCTGATGGCGGTGTTGCTCAAGAAAACTTAGCATAATAAATTAACTATTTAATAATTAGTATCATGAAAAAATTAATCGTTTCATTGGCATTAGTGTTCTTAGGAGCACAAGTTTATGCTCAAAATGTTGCAAATGCCGTTAAGGTGTTGGAGAAAGCACAAGCAGAGTCCGTTAATCCTAAAAAAGTTGCAAATCCTGTTACTTGGGTAAAACTAGGTACTGCATATTCAGATTGCTTTGATGCACAGGCTTCGGGTGTTTGGGGTGGCATGACCCAAATGGAGGCAAAGATGTTGTTGAAAGACCAACAGGTTTTGTCATCAGCTCAAGAGGAGTTGTCAGGAGCTCTTTATACTGTCGATACATATGAAGATAAAGTATTGTATTATGATGAGACAGGAAAATTGGCAGCTTGGATCATTACAAAACCTGCTGTAGCTGATGTGGACTTGTTGTTGGAGTCTTTCAACGCATTCTCAAAAGCAAATGAATTGGATGCAAAAGGTTCTCAAAAGAAAGTTTTGGTTGAGAGCTTGAAAGGTCTTCAAAGCCGTTACATGGGTGATGGTATGTCATACTATACAATAGGTAACACTGCAGAGGCTTCCAAAAAATTTGAGATGGCTGCACAGGTAGCTGCACATCCGCTTCTTGGTTTGGTTGACAGTACAATGATTTATTATGCAGCAGTAACAGCTACAATGGCTGGTGATCTTGCAAGAGCTGCAAAATTCTTTGAGGAGTGTATTAAAATTGATTATGTTCAGGATGGTGATGTATTTGCATCATTGGCAGACTGCTACAAAAAAGGTGGCGATACTGCAAAAGCTATGGAGACTTTGAACAGTGGTTTCTTGAAATACCCTCTAAGCCAAAGTATTCTTGTAGGTCTTATCAATATTTATATGGAAGCAGATGAGGAGCCTGCAAAATTGGTTGAGCTTTTGAAAACTGCCCAAGCTAACGAGCCTAACAACCCAAGCCTTTACTATGCTGAGGGTAATGTATATGCAAAATTGCAAGACTATACTAAAGCAATTGAGGCTTACAAAAAATCAGCAGAGATTGATCCTGCATACTTCTGGGCTCCATTCAGCGAGGGTAAAACATATTATGACTGGGCTGTAGATATTCAGAACCAGGCTAACTTGGAGTCTGATGACAACAAATATATGGAGTTGGTAAAACAATTTGACGAGTGTTTGAAAAATTCAATTGTTCCACTTGAGAAAGCATTCAACCTAACAGGCGGTGATGTTGAGTTGCAAGCTTATGTTGCAGAGCTTCTTAAGAATGTATACTTCAGATACCGTGAGGAGTCTCCTGAGAATCAGGCTAATTATGAAAAATATAACACTTTCTTGCAAGAGAATGGCAAATAATCCATAATAGGGAAGATTATAAATCAAAAAGAGAGAGATGACTCAAAGGTCATCTCTTTTTTTGTCAGCATTACCTATTTCTTATTTCCTATTATAGGATTCATTCCATTCTGTTGGTGAGCTTTTGAACCACTTTGAAGTTTGAAAGGAATTCTTTTGCAAATACTCTAAGTACTGTATATGCCGGTATTGCAACAAGCATTCCTATAATACCGCCAATGTGTCCGGCAAGAAGTATTACAATAAATATTTCAAGCGGGTGTGCCTTTACACTGTTGGAATAGATATATGGTTGGAAAATAAATACATCAATAAGGTGCGTAACAACAAAAATGGCAATAAATTTTATGATCATAATGCCCATTACCGTTTCATTCAAGCTGCCTATAAGGGAGATGAGTCCCATTATAGTGCCAAAAGCACCTGCCGCCAACGGACCTATATATGGTATTACATTTAATATTCCCGACAGAAATGCAAGTACTACAGAGAGCTGGAATGAGAGTCCGCCAATAAAATAGAGTCCTGCAGTATTGAGTACGGTAATTAGAAGTGCTTCAATGCATATACCGCTGAAATATCTTACGAGCAATCTGTTGACACTTGCCATAGCCCTTTTGGTATTCTCCTCATATTTGGTTGGAACAAGCGCCAGAATCATATTTGTAAATGTGTTTTTGTCTTTAAGGAAGAAAAAAGTTACAAATATTACTGTAAAGGTGGTTACAAAGAAACTTACAATAAATGATGTTATTGAGCCGAAAGTGTCTGCAAATGTACCCAAATTTACAATCTCCCTCACTTTGTTCATAAGTAGAGATTCAACGGTTATGCTCTTGTCGAGTGTAGGGAACATATAGTGCAGTCTGGCATTGAAGTTCATAAGCGGAATGCCAAGTTTGGACTTTACACCCTCCCAATCTATATTGCTCATATCTGTGAATATATTGCCTACCAATGGTACTATAAAGAGTGTAAGCATTACACACGCAGTTACAATAAGCAAAAGGGTGAAGGCCGCTGCAATTGAATGGCTGATCCGCCAGTTGCCAATCTTGATTGAAGTGAGGAACTCTATGAGTGGTTTCCCTATAAGTGAGAGAACGGCAGCTATTATTATGCTGGTAAGAACAGAACTGAAATACCAAGCTAAAAATATTGTTATTGCAGTTACTGCACCAATGAAAATATATTTTGCAAGTTTGTTCATAAACAGAATAATTCTTTATTATTTACGTCCAAAAGTAATAAAAGTTTTTTTAAATTTGTTCTTTGCAAGTTGCACAGAAATAACTTAAACAATAAAAATATGCTAAAAAAACTATTTCTTATTATTTTCCTTTTGTCCAATTCTCTCTTTTCATTTGCCGATGAAGGAATGTGGCTTCCTTCGCAAATAGCGCAGAGAATAGCGGATATGCAGTCTAAAGGCTTCAAACTTACTGCTGAGGATATCTATTCAATAAACAACTCATCACTGAAAGATGCAATTGTCCATTTTAATGGCGGTTGCACAGGTGAGATAATATCAGATGAGGGGTTGCTGATAACCAACCACCATTGTGGATATAGTCAGATACAGTCTCACAGCTCTGTTGAGCACGATTATCTTAAAGATGGCTTTTGGGCAATGACAAGGGCAGAGGAGTTGCCTAACAAGAATCTTTATGTTGCGTTCCTTGAGTATATGGACGATGTAACAGATAGAGTTTTAGAGGGATATAATCCTGAAATGACAGAGGAGCAGAGAGAGGAGCTTGTAATGAAAAACTCAGCAGTGCTGAAAAAAGAGGCTGAGAGCAAGGGTAAAGGCCTTAAGGCAAGAGTTGCTCCATTATATTATGGAAACCAATACTTCATTTGGGTTTACAAAGTATTTACAGATGTACGCCTGGTAGGTGCTCCACCTTCATCAATCGGTAAATTTGGAGGTGACACAGACAACTGGATGTGGCCAAGACATACAGGCGATTTCAGCATGTTCAGAATTTATGCGGGCAAGGATAATGAGCCTGCAGCATATTCGCCAGAAAATGTTCCATATAAACCCAAAAGATCATTCAAGATAAATGCCTCTGGCATTAAGGAGGGTGATTTTACTCTTGTTTATGGCTTTCCTGGAAGAACGAATGAGTATCTTATGTCTGATGCTGTAAAATTTACAGCGGAGCTCTCAAATCCTCATAAAATTAAGTTGAGAACGCTTCGCCTTGATATTCAAAACAGGGAGATGGCCAAATCTCAAGCTGTAAGAATACAATACTCATCAAAAAATGCCAGTGTTTCCAATGCCTGGAAAAAGTGGCAGGGAGAGATGAAGGGTATATATAAAATGAATACCATTGAAGAGAAACAGAATTTTGAGAGCAGATTCACTGAGTGGGCAAAGGGCAAACCGGAATATGAGGGTATTATTGAAAAATTCTCGGCACTTTATGCCGCTTTGGAGCCGCTTGCATTTGTTGCAGATTATCAGAAAGAGGCAATTAATGCAGTTGAATTGCTTACATATGCCGCAACTCCGGCATCCAAAAGAGATTCTGCCGCTTTCTATAAAGATTACTATCAGCCAATAGATAAGGATATTTTTATTGCCTTGTTTAAAGAGTATGACAAATCTGTAGCTGACGAATACAAATCGCCATATTTCAAGGAGACTTTGGCCAAAATGGGATCTGTTGAGGCTTGGGCCGATGCTGTATATGGCGGAGGACTTGATTTGGCTGCAGAGGTCTATATGGAGACCAATTCTCACTTTAACAAAAATATAAAGCCAATTATGGACAGCTTGAATTATGAGTTGGCTCTGCTATACAGAACCTATATGAGAGGTCAAATGGAGTATAACAAGGCTAACAGAGGTACAAGAGTCTTTTACCCGGATGCAAACTCTACATTGAGGGTTGCCTACGGTTCAGTTAAGGGATATTCACCATCGGATGCGGTATATTTTACACCTGTATCATCTCTTGAGGGTATCATGCAAAAAGATAATCCTGATATTTTTGACTATAACATTCCTCAAAAATTAAGGGATATATATGCTGCCAAGGATTATGGCGTTTGGGAGGTTGACGGCTCAGTTCCAGTTGCCTTTATAGCAACCAACCATACCAGCGGTGGAAACTCGGGCAGTCCTGTACTGGATGCAAACGGAAATCTCATAGGAGTAAACTTCGACAGAGTGTGGGAGGGTACAATGAGTGACGTTGTATTTGATCCTGAAGTGTGCAGAAATATTGCACTTGATATCCGCTATGCTTTGTTCATTGTTGACAAATTGGCTGGAGCGCAACATCTTTTGGATGAGATGGATATTATCAGATAGGATTTTCTGGAATATGTATATAGAGAAGAGGGTAACCCATTTGGGTTACCCTCTTTCTTCTCTTTGATGAATTTTTAATAAAATATGAGTTGATTACTGTTTTTCCGGTCTGGTGTTGGCAACCTCAACATTAATTGTTCGTCCCATATGTTCAGTACCGTTCAATGCATTAATTGCTGCATGTGCCTCTTCTTCATTTGGCATCTCTACAAAGCCATATCCTTTTGATCTGTGAGTCTCCTTGCTAAGTATTATTCTAGCAGTTGTAATTTCGCCGTATGGAGTGAAGAGTGCAATCAAATCCTCTTTTCTTGCTTTAAAACTTAAGCTTGATACAAAAATGTTCATGTCGTTTGTGTTTGTTTAGATGATTTAATCTGTCATTTATTTTAGTTTGCCTTACTCAAAGGTAAGCAGAAAAAATGAATTTCAAAACATTTTTAATTATAAAATGATATTAGGTTACATTTTTTAATATAAAATACTCATTGACTTAATGATAATAGTTTTTGCATATTTATGTCCCCAAATATTCTACAATAATATTTAGAATTCTGACAGCACTTTCAGCTATTGCAGATGTAGCTGCACTTAAGTAGGGTATATCAAATGTGATATAAGCTATGGCGAACGTATATACCGAGAGAGTAACTAATGGAATGGCAAATAGGTTGGTTATCAGATAAATGTATGAGGATGTGTTAAAGTGGTAGAGCGCAATGGGCAGTGTTGTTATCTGGCAGGCAATTGATATGCTCAATAAATTCCATACGGGATAGAGCCATTTTGGCCCCCAATAGGATGCCTTTATGGTGGGATATAGTGCAATTATTCCTGCAACTGCCGCAAACGAGAGCTGGAATCCTATCTCTGATATTGCATTTGGGGTAAAAAGGAGTATAATGTTTGCCGAACATAACCAGGTTGTCCATTTGCCTCTTCTCCGTAACCATATTTTAAAAGCCTTATGCAGGGTTATCATTATGGCAGCCCTTGTTATGGATGGAGAGAATCCCGCTATCGCAGCATATATGAAGATAATGATGCTGCTTAAAAAGAATTTTATCTGTCGGGAAGAGTATGAGAAATCAAATAGAAAAAGAAGTGTTTCCAGGAAACCGTAAATTATTCCTGCATGTAATCCCGACAGTGCAAGCAGATGCATTGCGCCTGAGTTCCTGTAGGCATCTTTTGTCTCTTTTGAGAGAAGCATTTTATTGCCAATGGTAATTGCAATGATTGTTGACAGATCCTCCCCATTTTTGATTATTTGGGAGCTTCTGGCTATATATCTGCCTGTTATTTTTCCTTTAATTTCTGCAAGTCTGCTGTTGTAATTGGAAGTATATACATTTGTTCCGGAAATCTCATTCCCTCTGCATCTCAACCCATTTGCAATTCCCGACAGTGCAACAATTGCAAGCGTGAGATATATGTTGAACTTAAGGAGCTTTTGTTTGAACTGCAGATAGAGTGATATTGTTATTAGAATAAATATGGAGATAAGCGGATTGGGTATATTTACAGAAAAAATGCTGCTGGCGGCAAAGCAGAAAATATTGCCTGCCAGAAAAGCACAAAGATATTTCTCTCCCCACATAATCTGCCTCCAATTTTGCGCAAAGTTAGCAAAAGTTACCTTATATTTGCACAAATGAAGAGAATCGCGTTTATAATTAATCCAATCTCGGGAACTTCTCAAAAAAAGGCGGTTGTAGAGTATCTCAAACTTAATTTTACGGCAAGTAGGGGATATGAGCCTCTCTTTTATTATACAAAAGGGCCTGGCGATGCATATACTGCATCATTGGGGTTCTGTAGGGATAATTATGATATTGTAGTTGCCGTTGGCGGAGACGGTACAGTAAATCAAGTTGCCAAGGGGTTGTTGCACAGTAATACAAAGTTGGGCATAATTCCAATGGGTTCGGGTAATGGATTGGCTCGCCACATGAAGATTCCTCTCTCGTATTATGGGGCGGTTGGAGCGTTGCTTGAGGGTAAGTATGAGGTAATAGATGCTGGAAAGATTAATGATGAGATTTTCTTCTGTACTGCAGGCCTCGGTTTTGAGGCGGTTATTGGAGACAGATTCAATACTGCCGGAACAAGAGGGCTGATTACCTATATGGAGTATTGTGCAAAAGAGTATGTCAAATATGTAAGGGAGAGTTATAAAATTGAGATTGGTGATGCGAGCTACGACTACAAAGCGTTTCTGATAACTTTTGCAAACAGTGCCCAGTGGGGAAATAATGTCTTTATTGCTCCCGATGCAAGCATTTCTGATGGAATGCTCGATATGGTTATATGGAAGAGGGCCCCTTTAGTATCTATGCCCATTATAGCTGCAGGCCTGATACTTAAAAAGATACAACATTCAGAGTATATAGATTCGTTCCGTACCAAAAGTGTAAGAATCAAGAGGAGCAAGCCCGGACTTATTCAATTTGATGGGGAGAGCCGTATGATGGGAGAAGATATTGAAGTCTCTGTCATTGAACATGCGGTAAAGGTTATTGTGCCTGCAAATACAGATCTGCTCGCTTTTACAAAGTATATTGTTCCACAATTGAAGGATATGCTACCTAAGATTCCGGAATTGTAATGGAAATTCTTTATTATTTGTCAGTAAATTTTTCTATTTTTTATATGAAAAAGAGGTATATTTAATTACCTTTGTATGATATTGGAAATAAAATAATATACTTAAGATAAATTTACACTATGATTGTATTGGTATTGAATTGCGGAAGCTCGTCCTTGAAGTATCAGGTGCTTGATATGAAGAGCGAGTCTGATTTTTCTTTGTTGGCTAAAGGCCTTGTTGAAAGAATTGGTTTGGAGATGGGTGATATTACCCATAGCGTTACCGGTAAGGACAAACATAAGGTACATCAACCTATTCCAACTCATACAGAGGGTATTAAAGGTGTACTTGATTTGTTGACAGATGCTGAGCATGGTGTCTTGAAGTCATTGGCAGATATTGAGGCAGTTGGACATAGAGTTGCTCACGGTGGCGAATTTTTCAGCTCAAGCAAATTGATTGATGCTTCTGTAATTGAGGGTATTGAGAAATGTTGTGAGCTTGCTCCGCTTCATAACCCTGCAAACCTTTTGGGTATAAAGGCTGTGGAGTCTTTGATGCCAGGAGTGCCACAAGTGGCTGTTTTTGACACATCATTCCACCAGACTATGCCTGATTACTCATATATGTATGCTATACCTTATGAGTATTACGACAAATATAAAATCCGCCGTTACGGTTTCCATGGAACAAGCCATAAGTTTGTAGCTCAAAAGGGTGCTGCTTTGGCAGGATTGGATTTCAATAACTCAAAAATC
>JAFZFL010000251.1 GCA_017555925.1 Bacteroidales bacterium
CCACCTCCATAGCCATTGCTTGATAATGTGCTGTTTGATGAGATTTCGCCACCTGTCATATCAAGATTGCCTTCTTGTATGTAGAGGCCGCTACCTGAATTATATGCGGTGTTCCCGGTTATAATAAGCTGGTTCGACTCATCTCCACGGGAGGTTACATTACCTTTAAAAATGTATATTCCGCCACCTTTGTCTGTTGATATATTATTTTGAACAGTACCGTGGTCAAGTGAAATATTAAATACATATTGTTTTGCCGGTATTGATGTGTTTTCAAAATAGATGCCTGCTCCCAAACCTCCATCTCCCTCAATCTTATTGTTTCTAATTATAGCTCCATTCAGATTTACATCAATTGTTGAGCCGGCGGCAAGAGTCATTCCGTCGCCAAAAAAGAAATGTATTCCAGCACCTTTGCCAGGAATGTTTTCGTTGTTATAATCATAAGATTCAGATATGTTGTTCTCAATGACAAGCTTGTCGCTCAAATCATAACTGATAGTTCTTATTCCGGTAGTAACACTGCCTGTATAACCCTCAATATACAATCCTGCACCATTGGGAGCATAATTGTTTCTTATGATTGTCTTTTCTCCCACAAAATTGAGTGTGCCTTGTGATTTTATGGCACCACCATTATCATCGCATTTGTTGTACTCGAATATACAACCGTCAATTTCACATCTTGTATTATGGTTGCCCCTTCCATTCCAGAATAATGCACCTCCGTTACCATCATTGGGAAGAGTATTGTCGTATGAACTATATTCTCTCATTGAGTAATTATAAGAGAAAGTACTCTTCTTTAGAATAAGGTTTCCTACAACACTTCCAAATGTTCTGATGGTTCCTCCCGGGTTGTCATCTGAGTAGTCTCCTCCACTTATACATTTGGTAATGGTAGAATTAGTGATGATTATTGCACTTGTATCGGGATCTCCTACAGCTCTGTTAACTATAATAGCACTTCCAAGAGTGGAGCGACATTTTTGAATTACGCAATAATCAAGTTCACTCTTCCTTGATGAAACTACGTGTATTGCTCCTCCATTTGAGTTTGAGTCATTTATATTTTGTATAGTAACGTATTTCAACTTAAGGCTACCTAGGTTTCTAATTCCACAAGCCACTTTCATCTCTGTTCCGGGAGTAAGTTTCATAAATGGGCGTGTATCCTGTTCTTCCCAAGTAAATTCTGCACCTCCGTCAATTATAATTTTTCCCGCTTCATTTCCCTCTATTACAAGTCTTCCTCCTTCCTGAATAGTGAACATATTGTAACTTTTATTATTGCTGTTGAGGATAGTATATGTTTCGTTAGAGTTATTCTTTATTGTTAGTGTACCACTTTTTACATTAATGCCACCTTTAAGGTTAATATTGCCTTCCAATACTACTTCGGTATCTGTTGTAATGGATTTTGAAGTCCAATCTCCGGATGAAGGAAGTTGGGCAAAAAGATTTTTGCTGCAAAGTGCAAAAAAGAGAACAAGTGACAATATTTTTATATTCATGAGTTTCTTTGTAATAGTATTAAAAAATAATAGTTGGGAATGTGGTTACCGGATTGCCCAATACCCTACAGCCTTATCCTTTTCAATTGCTTGGGCTATAACATTTATAAAAAGATGTGAACCACTTACAGGACCTGTTGTCTTTTTCAGTTCATATTTGTCAAACAGAGCTACTTTTGTATATTCACCAGGGTATAACAACTCTTTATAATAATAGAAACCGTCACTTCCTTTTTCCCAGTATGTATCCCAGTCTGAACTCTTTACAAGTGTTCCTGCATTGGTGTCGTCAATATCCCACGATGCAACAATCTCCTCAACACCATCACTCGCTATAATGGACCAGTACCCTACAACAGCCACTCTTATATGGCTTGTAACCCATCCTGTATTTTGTACAAATACATTCTCTTTTACAGTAGGGGTAACATTTTCAGTTATATCAACGTCCAAGTTCCCGCTTCTTTTTGACATTCTGTATGTGTATCTATAGCCTGCTTTCCATTGGTGCGGTGCGTCGGCAGTGCCAAATTCATTTATATCGAGTTCAAATCCATCAAAATAGCTCTCTCCAACAAGCAGAGATATATTTATTTTGGCATTACTGCCTTTAAAACTTTGGGGTATCATTACAAAAGTCTCATTTTCTCCACCAAGAATGCCATCGGAATCAGGAACTCCATAGCTTTGTCTGTAACACAGTTCCTGATTGGAGGTATTGCTCCAGACAACGGAACTTTCTGTAATCGGATATGTAACAGTACATTTTCCTTTAGATATTACATTGGATAGGGAAATTACAGCTCCATTGACAGTTACGTCTTCTGGCATATCTCCAATCTGAAATCTTACAGCAGCCGAGGTATGAATAAAATCCAGTTCAACAGGATTGTTGTCATAGCTCTTTTGTGGGGCAATTGCAATGATTATATCCGGCTGGGCTTGTGCATCCATATCTCTATCGCCCGGTTGTGGCAGTGTGTAGGTAAAAGATGTTGAATATTTGTTGCCTTCAATTGTTGTTTCGGTAGAAAATCCATTTATTCTTTTGCTCAGACTATGTGCAAAAAAATTGAGAGAGGCATCTTTGGGCCAAAAATATTTTGGAGAAGTTGTCCAATCGCTGGCATTGTTATGCTGATACTCAATATTTTCCATATATTTGGTTCTGCCATCATTCATATATGCAGTCACATAAAATAAATCTACAGGAGATTCTTCATATATGGCCTTGGTTGCAATGACACGCTCCTCAACAAAATCTAGATAAATGGAATCTTTGCCAAGCATGCCAAGGAAGTGGCTTTCAAGCAATGTCTTCTCCCCAACATTATCATTGTTGCTTTTAGTTTTGTGATCATTTCCAAAGTTGTTGATGCTTGCCGTGAATGAAAGTTCTGTTGCAGGTTCGAGGCTCTTCCAATCCTCTATATTGGTACATGAACATAGTAGAAGGAGCAATAGTACTTCACCAGTCTTTTTCATCTTATAACCTCTCTTCAATTATCTCTTTAATGAATTGGACATCATCCATTCCTATAGACAGGATGAATGTGTAATTGATACCCTCCTCAAGTATAGTCTTTAGGGGGATTGTCTCTATTTTGTGATTTATTAAACAACCGGTATTTGATATGTAGTTGTATTCGACAGTTACTTTAGTGTCAAGTGTTTGAGGAATGAGAAGCCAATAGCGGCCAATTATCTCCGGCGTTCCGGCTATCTCCTTTTCTCCATTGAATATTGGCAATTCTCTCTCAGATATGTCTTGTACCCAATAAGGGTTGGGGAGAGACCTGAAGACACCTTTATGATGTATGTTATTTAGAGTTATTCTCTTTACCTCTATTTTTTCGTTTTCAGAAACCCTGCTTTTTGCCTTAAAATTTATCCTGCATAGAGCATGTTGGAATATGATTGGAACTAACCATCCGTCATTTATCTTGTGTTTGTTCAAAAGCGGAGAAGTATATAGCAGATCTGTCTGATCTTCCAATATATCGGTAACGTAAGTTATTCCGCTTTCCAAAGAACAAGTGCATCCGGCACTATATGGTGAGTAGGCCATGAAAGCGAGATTTTTGTCAAAATCGGGCCATGTTTCCCTATCAGATACTGCCCAAAGAGTATCTTTTACTGTATCTCTTAATGTTGTATCAGTAATGAATACCTCCTTGCTTCTGGCTTCGCTGATTGGCAGATATTCAGTTGCATCTTTATGGCCATTCTGCCAGTTTGTATTTGCAGGCAATTCCCATGCGCAAATCGCAAAACTGTTTTTTGTTGAGTACCTGTCTATATCATCGTGGGATACATGCATAAGCATCTCCGGTTGAAACAGAATCCGAATGTCGGGATTTATATTGTCCGGTTCGTCATATGTACAACCAACAATCATTGCAACGGTCACACAAAGACACATTGCAATAGAAATTGCATATATCTTAAACAGGCTTTTCATAATTTGTGCCCACGCAGGCGGTCAGGCCTGCGTGAACTATATTCTGTATTTATAAAATCAAATACATTGTCAGATTTAGATGCTACCACCTACTGTAATGTCAACCCAAGGAGTTACTGTAGGGTCAAACTTAATCTCTGTCAAACCAATTGAGATAGTGTATGTATAGCGTTTGCCTCTTTCCCATGCATGGATGATTCTATCTGTTTGTCCATCTTCCACGCCATCATTTCCGTATAGGCTAATTGTTCCGTTTTGTTCAATCACAGTGCCACCAGGGTTGGTAATAGTATAGTCAACAGATAATACTACATTTGTCAAATCCTGCGGCAACAAAATCAAATCAGATACATTTTCAGTAGCTGTTGCTGTACCGTTATGAACATAAACAGGAGTTGCAGTAACTACTCCACCAGAGTAGATTGAAGCTACTGAATAATCTGTTTGTGTTGCCCAACCAGACCACAAGAAATTCTTGTATGCAGTTCCATCTTTAACAAGAGCTCCGGTTCCATCTATCTCCAATTCAGGGGTTTCAGCATCTGCTGCATCTGTCAAACCTTGGTTAAAGTCAGCTACTGAATATACATTCTTCAAAGTGATGCCTGTTAGAGTAATTGTTGTTCCAGTATAAGTGTCAGCTGTTTTAACTGCAAATCTTATAGAAGAGAGGGCGTGTTTGAAAACAACGTCAACACCTTCTTTACCGGTATTGTCGTTAGCTGTTTTATCTTCAATTCTCTCACTGTAAAGAAGGTCTACATTGGCAGTTGATGTTACGTCATAATCTGTGAACTGAATACCTTTGGCAGTTACGCTTGCGTGAGATGCCTCCGAGTAAGGTGCGTAGGCGTTGAAAGTAAGTGAACCATTCTTAGGCCAGTAATATGTGTTTGTGGCATTTTTCCACACTCCACTATTATCGGAAATCTCCAAGCCTCCAGCTGTGATTGCACCGGTAGCGTTTCCAGGCATATACTCAACGCCATTT
Source organism: Bacteroidales bacterium (assembly GCA_017555925.1). The sequence goes on from JAFZFL010000251.1 coordinate 4,967, forward strand.
GCAAATGCATCATATCCATTTGCATAGTAGAATCCCCAAACACCGAAACTTAAACCATTTGTGTAGTCTGTTCCAACCTCATTAACTGCTTTAGTAGAAGGGGTTACAACAGGTGCAGCAAAAGTTATCTCCTGTTGCTGCATAGCTTCTTGTGAAAGTTCATCTTTCACGCAACTGGTAAGCGCTACGCCAACCAATGTTGCAAATAAGAAGAATTTTTTCATAAATAGGGTTTTTAAGTAGTTTATAATTTATTTTAAATATTTTCTATATACTTTTCTCTGTTATCTAAAGTTCCAATTCGGACTTTATGTCGCCCCACTCATTTACTGTTGGCTTGAATCCTCCATCACCACCAACCTTTGGAGGTTCCGGTATATTTATAGTGTGTTCTATAAGAAGCCACTGTTTGTCGCGGGCAAGCTCTGTATAAAACAGGTCGGTTATATTAAGGGTTTCACTATATGGCTCTCCGTATATGGTGTGAAAATCAAAGGTTATATTGAGCGCATTCTGGGCATTCTCAATTTTTCCGAATGTGCTGAAAGTGGTATATATGGTTGTAATTCCTTCTGTATTGGTTTTTGAGATTCCGGCAGCTCCTGAAAGCATTCCCGGCAGCATTTCAAAGTATATTGTTACAGGGTCATTTTCAATCATGCCGCTTCCGTTAATATATGATGAACCGCTCATTCCAGAGAGCAATCCAATTGATGTTGATACAAACTCAAGTCCTTTTACATGAACCTGCAGATAGTATGATTTGACTATACTCTCTGCGGTAAAATGATCACCCTCAGGAGTCCTTAACGTATCTACCTCTGAGTTGTAACCAATTTTAACCTCTCCACAATTGGCTGCAAACAAGTGGTCGGGGTCATATACAATCTTTTCATCACTGCTGTGCTGGTTACGGCTCGGAATATTGGAACTGATATGTGAGGCAATAACGTTAGTGTATGCTTTCGCTTCTGTGCAATTGTTTGAGTTTGTTACAACAGTTGTCTCGGTGTCAAAGTTATATGCCATTAAGGAGTATGTTCCAGGCTCCGCATATATATATCCGTCATAATATATTCCTCTCTCATCTTCTCCAATATTACGTAGAAACCTCTCCGCCTTTACTATTCCTGTTGCAGGGTCGGCCAGAATCAGACGTAGAACATCGGGGCTGTCGTAATGGGGTCTCTCATAATTTTCATTATAGAATCCCTCAGTTATATTTTTAATATTTTCATTAATATACACGCGTACGTAGTGCGTACTGCTCAACTCAAGGAGCGGTCTGCGTTCGCAACTCAAAAATATAAGCGCAATCAGAGGTAATATGTACATTAATTTTTTCATCTATCTCACTTTTGCCCTTATAGGTACTACAAGGCTGATTTCAGCTTTAGTAATGCCAAAGTATGTTAGAGTACCAATTTTATCTGTATCTTTTATCAATATCTCCCAATCTTCCGACGGAATATAGTGTCTGTATGGAATTCTGGAGTATCCTCCGCTTATAGAAAACTCCATATTCAAACTTCTGCTTACTGGGAATGCGTAACCGTAGGTTATTCCAGCACTCCAGAATTCATATTGGTAGCAGCCAAAATCTCTGCCCCATTGGATGTCTCCATAACCACTCCATCCATATATGCCGAGGAAATGTCCCATAAGTACATCTCTGCTTTTGCGCTTTTCTGTTTCTGCCTTTGGTTTTGGGGCAAACCACCAGCGGAACTCTGCTCCAAGGCTCAAATGTTGAAGACAATGTTTATTGTCTTTTGACAGCCACCAAGGGAAATGGTGCTGGAGTTGGAGAGAGAAATTCTTGTTGAACGGAATCTCAATTGCCCAGTTCAATGCAATAACAAC
>JAFZFL010000252.1 GCA_017555925.1 Bacteroidales bacterium
AATGCCGATTCTCCAATAGAGGTTACACTTGAAGGAATTTCAATGGATGTCAGACTGGCACACCCATAAAAAGTACGCTTTCCTATAGATGTAACATCTTTGTCAAATTTTATAATACCCTTCCCATTTTCATATGTATTTGAGACAATTGTTGCACCAAAATAAATAGTTCTATAAGGCACCACAACCGCACCATCAGATGAAGTATACCAAATCTCATTCAACTGTATTGTAGGGATGGTTTTAACCTCGAGGGCGCTCATTGAATTTACCGTATTGCGCTCAATATTACATCTCAGTGATGTTGATTTTTTCATAGTGCCATCCTCAATATCAGTAACCGTAATTGTAAAACCTTTCTCAAAAGTTACAGGCGGTATCACAAACCAGAACTGGGTTGGCTCTTCTTGCGATGTACTCAATTTTATTCCCTCCAAACCACAATCTATCTCCACACTCTCCGTGGCGGTCTCAGCCATTTGCACAACCGGAGATTTGCCATATTCAGCAATTATTGAAGCGCTTCCCGACAGTTTCTCCCCATTGTTGCCCACAAGAGAAATTGTTTTCACAGTTACATCTTCTCCATACAATTTAAGAATCAAATAACCACCAACATTCTTGAACGGCAGAAAATAATCATCCAACCCGGATGTAACGGCAACCATTGTATTGGCACCCTTACCAAATGAGTTGGCAGCATACTCCTGAACTGAGGGAAGAGTGACTGAAAGCACCTCCTTATTGTTTATAGAATTGGAAGAGGAATATGGATACACTGCATAATTCGCAGAAATGGCATTACCCGTAATAAACTGATTATCATCACCGGATACAACCAAATTAAAAGCACCATTATTATCTCCTGTTTTTCCATCAAAAACATACCTGCCCATTCTGGTTGTTGTAAAAATAGACAACTCATCACCCTCATGCCACAACAATTTGATATCCTCATCTACGTATGTCTTTGTCTTCTCATCAAAAACATACTCCTCAAATGCTGTAGTAAACACAGGAGCGCCCTTCAGAACATCCTTAAACCTCTGCTCATCCTTCTGACAACCGACAAGCACCAACACTGCCAACAAAATGTATATCTGGCGTTTCATAAAGAAATAACAATTACAACTACTGTTTATTACTCAATTGCTACGATATTTGAAAAATACGACTTCCAATCTGAATTCTCATAAGCACTAACTGAAGCAGCAGGAACTTTTAAAATACATGTTTCCGGTATATTATAGAACGGATTTAATTCATTTGCTATAGTGGGAACACTTACCGCATTTAATATTACAGTATTCAAACTGACACATTCACTAAAAGCATAATAATCTATATAAGTTACATTCTCAGAAATAACAACTCTTTCCAATTTAGAACATCCACTGAAGAGAGCAGCAGCTATACATGTGATACCTGACGGAATTTCTATACTTGTCAGACTACTGCAACCTTCAAAAGCATTGCATCCAATATCTGTAATACTTGTTGGCAAATTGATACTGGTCAAACTACTACAACCCATAAAAGCAAGCTCACTTATATCCTTAATACTACTTGGAAGAACAACATTCGATAATTTTTTACAGCCCAAAAAGGCTTCATTCTCTATACTTGTAACTCCTTCAGGAATAGTTACACTCTCCAAACTGCTGCAGCCATCAAAAGTTCTAAATTTTATACTGGTCACACCATCCGGAATAGCCACACTTTTCAAACTGCTACAATCTTTAAAAGCATTAAGACCTATAAATGTAACATCCTCCGGAATATCAATCCTTTCCAGACTGCTACAACCGCAAAAAACTTCTGCTCTTATGGCTGTAACACTATTAGGAACATCTACACTTTTCAAACTGCTACAATTGTAAAATAATGTAGCCTCCAGACTTGTAACTCCATCCGGAATAACAATATCTGCTAAACTGAAGCAATTTTCAAAGGCTCTTTTTCCTATATTTGTTATACTCTGTGGCAATTCAATGTTTTTTAAACTTGCACAGGCACTGAAAGCACTTTCACCTATAACTTTCACTCCGTCAGAAATTATAACATTTTCTAAATTTTCACAGCAAGAAAAAGCACTATTTCCAAGACTAACCACACTTCCAGGGATTTTTATATTCGTTAAACTTGTACAACCGCAGAAAGCCTCATCTCCTATTATTGTCACAGCTTCAGGTATTTCTATATTTGTTAAACTACCACAGCTATAAAATGGCGAACCTACAATTTCGGTAACACTTTCCGGCAATATTATACTTTTTAATGTTTGACAATTTTCAAAAGCACCATCACCAATAGAAGTCACATCTCCATCAAAAGTAATAACGCCTTTACCATTCTCATAGGTGTTTGAAACTATATTTGCCCCAAATTCTGCAGTCTCATTTGGCACTACTATCTCGCCATCTGTAGAGGTGTACCATATTTCATTTGATTTTTGAGTAACCTCAACAATCAAATCTCCTACAATCTCATCTGCATATTGGCTCCAGTTGGTTTTATATGCATCTACTGATGCCGATGGGACATGCATGGTTCTACCAGTTAAAGTTTTGCTAAATACATTAGTCCCTAACGTTGGTGGATTTGATGGATATACATATATATCGTTCAATTTTGGATTTACGTGAAATGCATAATCGCATATCTCAATAATATCCTCTGGTATTGT
>JAFZFL010000253.1 GCA_017555925.1 Bacteroidales bacterium
CTTACCATCAAGAGAAGATTGGAGAGAGGTGTAGAGACCGTTTCTGCCCCTATGCCTTTGCTTGTTACCGTTCATGCAACTGCAGCTCCTTGCCGCCCACGCAATGCAAAACAGGTAATGAAATACAAATCTGCAAGAACAGTTTCAGAAGATGCACTTCCTGAGAGCTGCTACTTCTTGCCTTTGGAGGGAAATGACCAGTTGAAAATTGTTGAATGGGGTGTAAATGATATTGGAGGAGATGAGAACAGTTTTGGTTCAGCAGGCTCACCTACCAAAGTTAAGAAGGTAGAGAATATTGTATTCCAGGCCAAAGAGGCAAAAAAACTTACCTCTTCAGAAGAGGATATAGACTCTTTGATAGTAGAACTGCTTACAAACCATACAATTGGTTAATAACACCTTTATAAATAATTTAAAAGAGAACAAAAATGAATAATATTATAGTATTTTGTGAAACCGACAACGGCAAGTTGTGTGATGTAAGCTTGGAGTTGCTTACTAAAGGCCGAGTGTTGGCTGAGACTTTGAATTGTGATTTGGAGGCGTTATTGATTGGTCATAACGTTGCTGACCTTGCTGAAGAGCTTTACCAATATGGTGCTAAGACTATCCATTTGGCCGATGATCCGAGATTGGAGTATTTCAGAACTCTTCCATATGCAGCAATAACAATAGCGTTGTTCAAAGAGGAGCAACCACAAATAGCACTATTTGGTGCAACAAGCATAGGCAGAGATCTTGCACCACGCGTATCAAGCGCCCTTCATAGCGGTCTGACAGCAGACTGTACATCTCTGGAGATTGGAGACCACAAAGACCCTAAAGGCAATGAGTGGAAAAATCTCCTGTATCAGATTCGTCCAGCATTCGGAGGAAACATTATTGCAACAATCGTAAACCCTGAGCACCGTCCTCAAATGGCAACTGTGCGTGAGGGTGTTATGAAAAAAGAGGCTTTGGCAGTTCCGGTTGCCGGTTCTGTAAAGAACATTAATGTCAATAATGTGTTAATGGATACAGATTTTGTTGTTGAGATTATTGAGCGACAGATTGAAGAGAAAAAGATTGACATCAAAAACTCACAGATAATTGTTGCCGGAGGTTACGGCGTTGGAAGCAAGGAGAACTTCAAACTTGTATTTGACCTTGCAAAAGTATTGGGTGCAGAAGTTGGCGCATCACGCGCTGCTGTAGATGCAGGATTTACAGATCATGAGAGACAGATTGGCCAGACAGGTGTTACTGTAAGACCTAAATTGTTCATATCAGTTGGTATTTCAGGACAAATCCAGCACACTGCAGGTATGGACCAGTCTGCAATGATTATCTCAATAAACAATGATCCTGCAGCTCCTATCCATCAGATAGCAGACTATGCAATCATTGGAGATCTAAATGAAGTTTTACCTAAGATGATAGCATCTTACAAAAAACACAGCAAGTAATTATGGCAAATTTTTATAAAGACAATTCAGAATTGAAATTCCAGTTCTCTCACCCTCTTATGGGTAAAATTGTAGAGTTGAAAGAGCAGAATTTCAAAGATTTTGGCAAATTTGACTACGCGCCGCAAAATGTAGAGGATGCTATTGACTCTTATGATAAGGTAATGGAGATTGTGGGTGACATTTGTGGAAATGTCATTGCCCCTAATGCAGAGCAGGTAGACCATGACGGTCCTGTATGCAAAGATGGCAGAATCACCTATGCCGCAGGCACACAACAGAACCACGATGTTCTTACACAAGCAGGCGTTTACGGTCTTAATCTTCCTCGTGAATATGGCGGATTGAACTTCAGCATGGTTCCATACGTAATGGCTGCAGAGCTTGTATCACGTGCCGACGCAGGTTTTGCAAACATTTGGGGTTTGCAGGATTGCGCAGAGACAATCTACGAGTTTGCCTCTAAAGAGATTAAAGATGAGTTCCTTCCAAGAATAAACAAAGGAGACACATGCTCAATGGACCTTACAGAGCCAGATGCCGGTTCAGACCTTCAGTCTGTTATGCTTAAGGCAACATGGGATGAGGAGAAACAGATGTGGTTCCTTAATGGAGTAAAACGTTTCATTACAAATGGCGATGCACAAATCAAACTTGTTTTGGCAAGATCTGAGGAGGGCACAACAGACGGACGCGGTCTTTCATACTTTGTATACGACAAAGCCTGGGGAGGCGTTACAGTAAGACGTATTGAGAACAAACTTGGTATCAAAGGCTCTCCTACTGCTGAGCTTGTATTCAAGAATGCACCTGCAAAACTGGTTGGTGACAGAAAACTTGGTCTTATCAAATATGTAATGTCTTTGATGAACGGCGCACGTTTGGGCGTAGGAGCACAATCTGTTGGTCTTTCTGAAGCTGCATACCGCGAAGCGTTGAAGTATGCAAATGAGCGTGTACAATACAAGAAAGCCATCATCAACTTCCCTGCAGTTGTGGAGCTGTTGGCAGTTATGAAGGCCAAACTACAGGCTTCACGCGCAGTGCTTTACGAAACAACAAGATTCGTAGATATATACAAGGCATACAATGCTATATCAGAGGAGAGAAAACTTACCCCAGAAGAGCGTCAGGAGTTCAAGAAATACAGCAAATATGCCGACATGTTCACTCCAGTGCTTAAAATGATGTCGAGCGAATATGCCAACCAGAACGCATACGATGCAATTCAGGTTCATGGCGGTTCAGGATTCATGAAGGAGTATCCTGTAGAGAGATTGTACAGAGATGCACGTATCCTTACCATCTATGAGGGAACATCACAATTACAGACAGTTGCTGCAATCCGTTATGTGACCAACGGTTCATACCTTGCAAAGATCAGAGAGTACGAACAGATGGAGTTCAAACCTGAATGGGCAGATCTTAAAGCAAAATTGGTTGCAATGACAGATCAGTTTGAGCAGGCATGCGCACTTGTGGCCGGCAAAGGTGATGAGTATGTAGATTTCCACGCAAGACGTCTTGTAGAGATGGCAGCTCACATCATTATGTCCTACTTGTTGATTATTGACTCACAAACTTGTGACTCTTTTGCAAACTCAGCTAAGATTTACACCAATAAATCAGAAGCTTGGAACAATGAGAGATTCTCATACATCCAAAACTTCAACCCAGAGGATTTGGAGCCTTTCAACGCAGTAAAAGGCGAAGAACTACCTGAGGTAGAGTAATACAACAAAAATATAAAAATGCGACTCAAAAGGAGCAGTTCGGGCAAATTGCAGAATGAACCCTTTTGAGTCACATTTATTTTTACATATCAACAATATAACCATCCTTGTCCCGACAGAAAAATGGAGTCAGTTAAATTATGCATCTCAAATTTTGAAGAGCAACACAGAAACAGTATAGCGGAATGCCTTAAAAAGTGCAATAATGTATTCAGACATAAAGGCTTTATTATTGAGCTGGACAACAATGTTGAAGTTCCACAACAAGCTCACTTCAAAGAGATTGCAGGCAGCCTTATCTATACCGAAAAAGAAGGGAAAATAATTGTTTGCGAGTATAATGACATTGACACATTGGCTCTTCTTATAATATTGGGTGCAGGTACTGTGGTAGAGTATAATATTCCTGATGTAACAGACATTAAGGATGGCAAACTTGCAATTGACCTTGAAGAGCTTGTAAACTTCTCGAATGTAAAAACATTCTCAGAACACCCATGTATAAGTGAACTTAAGGATAGAATTGCACAATTCCCCGAGACTGAAGAGGAGACCCTGCTCAAAGAGAAATCAGATATGGTTTCCAATTTGAGACGATACTACTTTATGGTTTTCAACTGGCTGAACTTCATATTCAACTTTGACAACAGCAGACTGAATACAACACCTCCCCCATCAAACAGAGAAGAGGTAGATCTCGCTCTGAATGCATACGAAAGGCTCTTTAACACACGCAATCCTATTGCGCAGAGAATTGAGCAATCTATGGCAACATTTGAAGAGGCCATAGAACTGTCGGGAAAAAAAGATGACAAAAACTGTATGATGGACCTGCTTAAGGCCTATTCAGAAGTACTTGTTGTATTTGAGAAATATAAAGAAGCAGAAGCTGTACTTGATAAATACCACTCAATTGCTGCCGGAATTGACCTCACTAATGAGAGGAAGCGGGCTCATCAGGTAATTGTCTGCCACAACTACAAATCTGTTCTCTATTATGAACAGCAGAAATTTGACCTTACTATAGAGAACTACAATATGGTTATAGCTCTTACAGAGAAACTCTTTGGCAAAGAGCATATAGACATTATTGGCTACAAGAATCTGATTGCCTCTTTTTATGAACTGCAGGGGAAATATGACAAGGCTATAGAGCTGCTATATGAAATTCTTGAGCGACAGATTGAAGTATATGGTATAGATAGTGATGCTGTGGCTATCACATACAATAATTTGGGCTTCAATTATCACAACAAAGGTGATTTTAACCGAGCTGAGGATTTTTATAAAAAGAGCCTTGCCTTAGAGGGTGCGCTTACAGCAAGTACAAGACATATAACCTGTGTCAACTATGTTAATCTTGGAGGATTGTACGAAAATAACGGAGAGTATGAAAAGGCATTGGAGTACCATAAGAAGGCTCTGGAGATAAGTAAAGTTGTATATGGGGAGAATCATTATGAAGTGGCACTTATATACAACAACCTCGGCACAGATTTCCTTAAACTTGGAAAATACCGTAAGGCTATAGAGAACTACAATAAGGCACTCAAATTAAGATTGGGGTATCAGGGAGAGAAGAGCGAATCTGTAGCAAATATCTACAGTAATATATCTTCATACTATGATGCAGTGGCCAACTATCCAAAAGCATTGCAAAATCTGCTTAAAGCACTTGAAATACAAAAGAAAG
>JAFZFL010000254.1 GCA_017555925.1 Bacteroidales bacterium
AACACCATGACCTATAAAGATACTGTCTACCATATTGTAGAGTGATGATGCAGTCATTGCTATAATTGCCGGGATGGCATATTGTCTGAGCAATTTTGAAATGCTTTCAGTTCCAAGTTCAGTTGGAATAACCGTCTTAACAGCCATATTGTGTAAATTTTGTGCAAAAATACCAAAAATTATAGTGGAATGCCATTTGATTTTATAAATAATATTAACTTTACAACGATTGAATTGTTCTAAAACTTGCTGAAGGTTTTTGTTTTTTATTAACCGTACTTTACCGACTGAAAAATGGAATCTATTGGCTATAATCCCTTAACCGGCTTAAAAAGAACCAACTACACAATACTTATGGAAAAGAGGATAAAGAGGGTTCTTATGGTATGCAGCAGCTATGATGCATATACACTTGAAGAGGATGGACAAATTGAAGTGCAGCTGTACAGGGAGTATGTCGACCTCAATATAAGCAATCCGCCCACATTTGCTTGGGTAACGACAGTAGAAGAGGCAAAGGAACTTATTATTGCCGGGAATGAGTTTGATCTTATTATATGCATGTTCAATGCAGGGGATACAGAGATATTCAATCTGTCGGGAAGCTTGAAAGAGAGGGGAATTGAGACTCCTGTTGTACTGCTTACAAACTTTTCAAAAGAGGTTTTCAAGAGACTTGAGCAGGAAGACAAATCTGCTGTAGATTATATTTTCAGCTGGAACGGAAATACCGACCTCATACTTGCAATCATAAAACTTATTGAGGATAAGATGAATGCAGATAATGACATCATTACTGCAGGAGTACAGTGCATTCTGCTTGTAGAAGACTCAATACGTTACTACTCAACATATTTGCCTGCAATATACAAGCTTGTATTGCAGCAGAGCGCAGAGTTCCTTAAGGAGACTCTGAACGAACAGCAGCAAAAGATGAGAAAGAGAGCCAGGCCAAAGATACTTCTTGCAACCAATTATGAAGATGCGGCAGAGCTTTATGAAAAGTACAAGAAGAATATTCTTGGTGTTATATCAGATATTGGTTTTACCATGCGCAGGAATGATCCCTCTTCTGAGGAGAATCTTGAAGCCGGACTTCTTCTTGCCCGTATGATAAAGGATGACAATCCTTATATTCCAATATTGCTGCAATCAAGCCAGGAGTCGTTGAGAATTAAGGCAAAGGAGATAGGATGCGGTTTTCTTGTAAAATATTCAATGACGCTGTTGCTCGAACTGAGCGAATATATTAAAGAGGAATTTGTTTTTGGAGATTTTGTATTCAGGGATTTGAATACCGGCGAAGTACTTGGTGTTGCAAAGGATCTCAAGAGTATGCAGAGTATAATAAATGAGATTCCAGATGAAGTGCTGTACTACCACGCATCAAGGAACAGAATCTCAAAATGGCTCTTCTCACGTGGTCTGTTTATGTTGGCTCGCGAAATACAGTCACTTGGTTATAAAGACTTTAACTCAATTGATGAGAGTCGCAAGATAATTATAAGAAAGATTAAGGATTATCGAATGCTTGTCGGACAGGGAGTTGTTGCTAAATTCAATCCGTCAAGCTACAACAAGTATATATGGTATGCAAAAATTGGAGAAGGATCTCTTGGAGGAAAAGCCCGGGGTCTTGCATTTGTAAACAGTATTCTCCAAAAGTACAATATGCTTACAAAGTATAAGGGAATGAAGATTATGATTCCCCGTAGCATCGTTATTGCCACCGATTATTTCGACTGGTTCATACAAAACAACGGACTACAGTATGTTATAAATTCAAAGATTTCAGATTCTGAGCTATTGTCGGAGTTTGTAAGTTCACGTTTGCCTGAAGATTTGAGCATAAAGTTGAGGGCATACCTTGAAACAGTTAACAAGCCTCTTGCCGTGCGCTCGAGTTCAAAACTTGAAGATTCACATTTTCAACCATTTGCAGGAATATATTCAACATATATGATTCCTGTTACCGAGAATAAAGACCAGATGCTCAGATTGCTCGAGAAGGCTATAAAGAGTGTATATGCCTCTGTATTTTTTGCTGCCAGCCGTTCTTATATCCATACAACTGCCAACATGCTTGGAGAGGAAAAAATGGCAATTGTAATTCAGGGTGTATGCGGTACAGAGGATCAGGGATACTGCTTCCCTACAATGTCGGGAGTGGCACGTTCACTTAACCACTACCCTATCTCTGATGAGAAACCGGAAGATGGAATAGTAAATATGGCTTTCGGATTGGGAAAACTTATTGTAGAAGGGGGACAAGGTTTACGCTTCTCCCCAAAATATCCATCAAAGATTCTACAGCTCTCAACACCAAAACTTGCGTTAAGAGATACCCAGAACATTATGTATGCACTCAATCTTGAACCTGAAAAATTCAAGACATCCATTGATGAAGGTGTAAATATCCAGAAGTTCACAATTCCACAAGCAAGCAAATTCAGAAACATTAAACATGTATCCTCTTCATGGGATATGTATAATGACCGTATAGTGCATAACTCCTTTGATGATACAGGATACAAGATAATAACCTTTGCAAATATATTGCAGTTCAACAAGTATCCCGTTGCACAAATCATCTCTTATCTGCTTGAAATATGTGAGAATGAGTTGCGAAGCCCTGTTGAAATTGAGTTTGCAGTTAACCTCGATGTACCTTACGGCAAAGATGCCATATTTAATGTTCTTCAAGTGAGACCTATAACAAACTATCAGGATAATGAAGAGACAAGGGAGATAACAGAAGATGATATTTCAAAAGCTTTGATATACACCCCATTAGCACTTGGTCCGGGACATATAGGTGGTATTACAGACCTTATATATGTTAAGAGTGAAAGCTTTGACAAATCAAAAACTGAAGATATGGTCAAAGAGATAAGCGCACTTAACAGTAAAATTAAGGAGCGTGGCGGTTCTTACATACTTATAGGTCCGGGAAGATGGGGCTCAAGTGACCCTTGGTTAGGTGTGCCGGTACAGTGGAATGATATTTCAGAGGCAAAGGTAATAGTAGAAACAGCCCTTAAATATTTTCAGATAGAGCCGAGCCAGGGAACACACTTCTTCCAGAACATAACCTCTTTGGGAGTGGGATATATGACTGTAAACGAATTCAGCGAAGAGGGATTCTTTAAAGAGAATCAGCTTGCCGGACTTCCAGCCGAATACGAAAGCACCTTTATCAGACATATAACACTTGCACAAAGTCCTTCAATATACATTAACGGCAAAGAGGGCAAAGGAATAGTAACATTATAAGATATACTCAGTAACGTTATAAGATATACTTAGGGGAGGGAAAATGGCGAAAATAGGTAAAACCAATGTTGCAAGAATACTGGACTCAAAAAAAATAGCATACGAGCTAATTCCTTATACGGTTGACGAAAATAATCTTGCGGCACAACACATTGCAGAGGAACTTGATGAAGATATAAACCAAGTATTCAAGACATTGGTTCTGCATGGCGACCGCAATGGCTATTTTGTATGCGTTATTCCCGGCAATTGTGAAGTTGACCTCAAAAAAGCTGCAAAACTGAGCGGCAACAAAAAAGCAGAGATGATTCCAATGAAGGAACTGCTTCCAGTTACAGGCTATATAAGGGGAGGCTGCTCTCCCATAGGAATGAAAAAAGCCTTCCCCACATGGATTCACGAAAGTTGCACCAACTTCCCATATATTTACCTAAGTGCCGGAGTCAGAGGCCTTCAAATTAAAATTGCCCCTCTCGACCTCACAAATCTTATAGGAGCAACAATTTCAGATCTGACAGCTAATTAACCAGACACCTCTTTAACCGTTTGGATGAAATCAGAAAAAAGCACCAAAATTCATAAAAACAATTCCATCCTAGGAACTTTCATAGGTAAATCTTCCCAGGATGGAAACATGTTAAAAAATTCAATGTTATTTCATTCTCGCCAATGTTCTTGATGCCTCTTGTTTGAGTGCTGCTGGAGCAGTAACGTCCGATGCATGAAGCAACTTTTCACAGAGAGCTACAATTTCCGGATTGCGATACGATACACTGAACCAACCGAGAACCTCCACTGATGCTATTCTCATATCGAGAGGCTTGCTTTGATCCTCAGCGAATTTAATTACTTGAGGAACCAGGTAGTGGTAATTGCTGTTTCTGAACTGGGTTAGTGTTCTCAAGCACTCCTCTCTTTCTGTGCTTTTAACTCCTGCTTGAGAACTTGCATCCGCCACAGCCACCGCTGCATCAGCACACTCTTCTGCATGGAGGCGGGACATTACGTCCAACATATTGGTATGGGATTCGTCTGCCCATTTGCGGGCTTTGAGAATGCCTGATTTTATTCTGTCGGGATTAATAATATGTTTTTGCTCTGATAACTGTTTGTCAAGTTCAGCCATAACTGAGTTGAGTGGGAACTGTTTGAGGTTATCCTGAGCCCTATACTCTACCCTTGCAGAGTGCTGTTCGTTAATTGCTGCATTTACCAAATCTGGAAGAAGCTCAATATCACCACAGCAGCCAATATACTCAGTTGCAAACCTGCGCACAAGTTCATAACTGTCTTTCATGGCAATTGAAAGAACTTCTCTTATGATTGGAGAATCAACATTTGACGGGCGCAAATTGTAAAGTGCTTTCAGACACTCCATACGTACACTGCCGTAAGATGAGTTTTTGAAAGTATTGTAAGCAAGAGTCTCCAATCCTTCATATTTGCAATCTGCCAACATTCTTATAGCAATAGCCTGCCAATCAGAAGCTTGAGAATTCTCAAGCACATCTAACCAAAATTGTTTGTTCTCAGCCTGAAGAACTACAAGCTGATTAATGTCATACTTGAGTGAGTATGCATCTGATGCACTGTTGGCAAAACGGAAGGTTGGATCACCAATGATATGTGAACCTAAAAAGTTCTGCGCATAGCGCGACCACTGACCAATTCTCAATCCGCTTGCAAGAAGTCCAAGATAAGCATTAGGATGTTTGTCCTGAATACTTCCAATACTGTTGCCCTGTGTAGCAATTGTAGCGCCATCACTGAAGATATATGCATTGGCTATACAATCATCAAGATGAAAAGAGCCATTGTCGCATGCATCAAACATAACAAACTTAGGCTGGAGGTTATATTTGTATATCTCCTCAATATGAATATCCTTGTTATATGCATACTCCTTATCTTTAGCCCTCTGTGCAGCAGTTGTATCAATCCAGCACTCAGGAATACCGAATTCAGCAGCATACTTTTTAACGTCAGCAGCCTTATCCTTTGAACGCCAAACTTTTGCGCGTACCTGACGTGCGACCAGTTCAATAGCCTCAGAAACCCTTTCGGCCTTCATATCATCATTCAGATACTGGCTATGAAAAGAACCATGGTGGTGACCAAGAGCAATATCAAGAGTTGGACGTCTCAAATACTCAAGGATATAAGGCTTAACCGGATAATAAGTATCAAAATCTGCAAAACGCACAGTACTGCCTGAAACAAAAAGCCCGGGCAACTGCTCTCTCAAGACAATCTGTTCGCCAGACCATCCGTCCAAAGTCTCTGAATTATAAGATGTTCCTCTAAACATAAAGAGATCATTCAATACTTCAGATTTTGAATGTGCCGCAACTGCCTTTGCAAGATACTTCTCAATTTTAGCATATTTATCCTCACCCACAGCTCTTATACGT
>JAFZFL010000255.1 GCA_017555925.1 Bacteroidales bacterium
CAAACCACTACAAAAAAGCGTTTGTAACATTGGCCGGTGAAGATAAGATTGATTTCTACAGCAACATTTAAGAGATGGCAGTACGTAAATTTAAACCGGTAACTCCCGGTCAAAGAAATAAAGTAATCAGCGCATTTGACGAGATCACTTGCACAACTCCAGAGAAATCTTTGTTAGAGCCACTTCGTAAAACAGGTGGACGTAACAACTCTGGTAAAATGACAATGCGCTATATTGGTGGCGGACACAAAAAAATGTATCGTGTTATCGATTTCCTAAGAAATAAAGATAATTATACCGCTACTGTTAAAACTATTGAGTATGATCCAAACCGTAGTGCAAGAATTGCGCTAGTGGTTTATGGTGATGGTGAGAAACGCTACATTATTGCTCCAAAAGGCATTAAAGTAGGCCAAGTAATCGCTTCAGGTTCTGGTGTAGCACCTGAGATTGGCAACACTCTACCTCTATCAGAAATTCCTCTAGGAACAGATGTTCACAACATTGAGCTTATCCCTGGTCAAGGTGCAGCTATGGCACGTAGTGCAGGATGTTATGCTCAGCTTACAGCAAGAGAGGGTAACCATGCTATTCTAAGATTGCCTTCAGGTGAGACAAGAATGGTACTTGTTAGCTGCCGTGCTACTGTAGGTGTTGTATCTAATCCTGATCACAACTTAGAGTCACATGGTAAGGCTGGCCGTAAACGTTGGTTGGGCCGCAGACCTCGCGTTCGTGGTGTTGTAATGAACCCGGTTGATCACCCTATGGGTGGTGGTGAAGGCCGTGCTTCAGGAGGTCATCCACGTTCAAGAAAAGGCTTACCAGCTAAGGGTTACAAGACAAGAAATCCTAAGAAGACTACTAAGAAGTTTATTATCGAAAGAAGAAGTAAATAACGGAATTAAACTGAAGTAGAGTATTATGAGTCGTTCAATAAAAAAAGGCCCTTATATTGAGGCAAGCCTAGAGAAAAGAATTCTTGCCATGAATGAGACAGGCAAGAAAGATGTAGTGAAAACCTGGTCTAGAGCCAGTATGATTTCGCCAGACTTTGTTGGTCATACTATAGCTGTTCATAACGGAAATAAGTTTATTCCTGTTTATGTTACTGAGAATATGGTAGGTCACAAGCTCGGAGAATTTGCACCGACAAGAACCTTTAAAGGTCACTCGGGTAATCGTTAATAGAATAATGAAATACAGATTACAGTAAAATGGGAGCTCGTAAAAAAATAATGGCCGACAGGCTTAAAGAGATAAAGAAACAGACAGCTATCGCTAAGCTGAATGATGTTCCTACCTCTCCTCGTAAAATGCGCTTGGTAGCTGACATTATCAGAGGCGTAGAGGTTAATCGCGCTTTGGATATTCTTAAATATTCAAACAAAGAGGCTTCAGTTCGTTTGGAGAAACTTCTTCGTTCTGCTATTGCAAACTGGGAGTCTAAAAACGAGGCTGATAGAAAAGAGTTGGAGAATGGTAACGTATGCGTTCAATCAATTATGGTTGGTCAAGGTCGTTCTTTGAAAAGAATCAGAACTGCCCCTCAAGGTAGAGCTGCAAGAATTCGCAAACGTTCTAACCACGTAACTATAATAGTAGGCACTAAAGCCGTAAAAACAGAGGAGGCTAAATAATGGGACAGAAAACTAATCCAATAAGCAACAGACTTGGTATTATCCGTGGCTGGGACTCTAACTGGTACGGCGGAAAAGACTACGCAGCAAAGATTCTTGAGGATACTAAAATCCGTGAGTATTTGAATGCTCGTTTGGCTAAAGCAAGTCTTTCTAAAATAGTTATTGAGAGAACACTTAAACTTATTACAGTTACAATCCACACTGCAAGACCTGGTGTTATCATTGGTAAAGGCGGTCAGGAGGTTGACAAACTAAAAGAGGAGTTGAAGAAGATCTCTAACAAAGAGGTTCAAATCAACATCTTTGAGGTTAAACGTCCGGAGATTGATGCAAATATCATTGCTAACAACATTGCAAGACAGGTTGAGGGTCGTGTATCATACCGTAGAGCTATCAAAATGGCTATCGCTACCACTATGAGAATGGGTGCTGAGGGTATCAAAGTTCTTATCAGCGGTCGTTTGGGTGGTGCTGAGATGGCACGTGCAGAGTTGTACAAAGAGGGTCGTACTCCTCTTCATACTTTCCGCGCTGATATTGACTATGCACTAGCAGAGGCTAACACTAAAGTTGGTGTACTTGGTATCAAAGTATGGGTTTGCAACGGTGAGGTTTATGGTAAGAGAGATCTTACTCCTAACGCAGGTGTAAATGCAAATGCTTCAGCTGGTCAAGGCAGAGGCGAGCGCAGAGGCGGCAGAGGTGATCGCAGAAACGATCGCAGAGGCGGAAAACGTGCACCTAAAGCAAACAAAGAAGAGTAATATAATCTTCATATAAAAAAGAATGGCTTCCTTAAAAGGAGGCCATTTTTTTTGACATGTTTATAATATGATTAATGTTTTTTAATACAATTTTCAGAAGTTAAGTCTTATACCAAAGTTGCAGTTTCTTGCTTCTCCCCAGTAGCCTGTAAAAGTTGCGGCTGTGTGGTCGGAGCCATCTTTACCCCTTATTATATACTCGGTATCAAAAAGATTGTTCAGATTGAAGAAAAGCTCTATATCAACCCTGTTTGTGTGGAATATGTTTGAGATTTGAAGGTTTGCCAGATGATATGCAGGAATTCTGTACGGATCACTGGTGTCTTCCGGATTTGTACGGGTATTCGGCTCAAAATCTGCCCAATATCTGTCATTGAATTGCCAGTTAATACCTATTGTGAACTTCTCGAGCCAGTTAGCCGCGCTTCCGCTCAAATGATGGAAAGGACGTACTATGGCTGATGCTCCAATTTGTGTTTGAGGCGCATCTCCAACAGGAAGACCGTTTGAGTATACGTTAACTTCGCTTGTTACAAGATCGGTATAAGGGTCATATATTTTGGCATTTACGTTGTTCCTCCATTTCCAGCTTCCTATTGAAGCATAGGCATCCAATCTTACCAACTGTCCGAAGTTATGGAATGCATCAATCTCAAAACCATAGTGGAGGGCATCAAGACCTGTAATCATAAATTTGTATGCATCTTCTTCCAACGGTTTGTACGGATTGCTCATTATGCTCTTGTTTTTCCAGTATGCGGTATAAAAAGTGGCTTCAATACCTCCGCGGGAGTATACATATCTGTAACCCAACTCACCAAGAATATTCTTTTCATTTTTAACATTCTCGGACGGATGGTTATTGCCGTTGGCAAATATTACACTGCTGTATGGAACTCGGCTATATACGGCACCATTAAGGTAAAAACTGCTTTTGTTTGATAATTTATATAATGCACCCGCTTTAACGCTTGCTCCAAGTTTATATTGTACATCACTATAAACATCATCTCCTGCATAGTTGTATCTGTCCCAACGCTGATGTGTAGAGCCATTAAGCGAAGTTCCAATATTTAATATCCACTTGTTTGATGTGTAGTTCAACATTGCATATAGAGTTCCATAGTTAAGGACTTTGCCGTTATAGGTTCTGATGTAATCTCCAACCTGTTTGTATGGATTTCTTCCGGCAACTCCCATCAGTGAATTCTTTTCATAATCTTCATACCAGTATGAACCACCCAAAAGGTCTGTAATCTGTTCCTTCTCCCAGGTGTTGTAGTATTGGTAGTGGAGTCCGGCCTCAAGGTTCAATTTTTCAGAAAAGTCAATAAGTGCAGTACTTGTAACACCAACCTGAAGATTTCCTGCCATAAAATCGCTCATTATATTCTGGGCGCTGCCCTCTTTTGTAAATTGCGATGAGGAGACACTTTTATTGTTGGCAATTACCGCATTCCAATCTATGTGACCATCTTTCTGGTAAGACAATATCTTTTTGCCTTTTGTCTCTGTCCATAAACCACCGCCATCTCCTATTGAGAAGTAGGCTGCAGTATTCAATTTGAAATTTGAGTTGTTTGTATAAAAATGGTTGAGAGTAAAATATGGTTTGAAATAGACATTCTCGCTTATGGTCTTCTCTACTCTCTTGCCATCTTCGTTGGTATAGTAGCCCCAGTTCTTGCTGTAATTGCCACCATATTTCTCATACTCTGCGTAAGTTAACCTCTGGCTGCGTTGCTGATGCCTTTCAGGGCCTCCAAGAGCTGTAAAGAGCAATGAGTGGCGTTCATTGAATTTCTTGCTTAAACTTAACATATATGAGCCTTGTTTTACATCTGTACACTCAACATATCCGTGTCCCCATGTATATGAACCCATTAGTGTAAAAGCCCAACCTCTTCCCAAGTCTCCGCTGTTGTAACTGAAATGGCCTTTGGACAATCCGTAGTTTGTATAGCTGTAACCAACCTCAACTGAAGGGCTTGTAACCGGACTCTTTGTAATTATGTTTATTGTGCCTCCAACTGAGTTGTCTGAAAGCATAGAGCCGCCAATACCCTTTTGTACCTGAATTGTAGCAGTGGCATCTGTAAGACCCAACCAGTTGTTCCAGAACATATTGCCAGTTGTCAGGCCTGAAATTGGAATACCGTTGAGCAAAACGGAGATATTCTCCTGCTTGAAGCCTCTGATATTAATCTTTGCGTCACCGTAGCTGCCGGTCTCTGCAGTTGAATATATGCCCGGAATCTCTTTAAGAAGCTCAGGATATGTTCTTCCTACTGCCTTATACTTAATATCGGAGTCATCAACACTCTGGAGTCGCAATGGAGAGTTGGTTGCATTTTTTACACCTGCCGAGACTGTAATCTGTTCCAACAGAAGGGCTGTAGTGTCTTGTGATATAGGATTTGCTGAATGGGGCACTTTTTCAGTGCCGGCCCCGTCAGAGGCCAAAACATTAAAAGATAATGTAAGTGAAACAATTGCCAGAGACAATCTCTGACCAAAACGCATAAAAAAACTTGTTGACATAAACATTAAATAATTTAAAAGTTTATCAACAAGGCAGATATGGGAGTAACAAGCATAACAAACGCCGTAAACGGACGCTTGTGCCATCTTCTTCCATCCAGACTTTAACTGTCGGTACCGTAATTCAAACGGTTCAGCCGTCAAAACTATTTATATACAATGCTTTGAGGCTCGCGGACTCTACCGCCGATCGGGAATTTCACCCTGCCCTGAAGATTTAGTGGTACAAATTTGAAAAATATAATCTGCTTTTCCAAATAAAACTCTATTCCAAATTCTTTCTTACCCCGTCGAGGAAGGCTTTCATCTTGTTACTCTCTTTTTCATTTACTATTTCCGACAGATATGTCAACTCGTCAATTATCTTCTTCAACTGAGCGGGAGTATTGGGATTGAAAAGTATCTCGGTCAAAAGGTAATCATCTTCGGAAAGGAGTCCTCTTGCTATGGCCATGTGCTTTTTGAATGTTGTACCCGGAGCATCCTGATGCTTCATGATTGAACCGAATACCAGGGTTGAAGCAAAAGGTATGGAGAGCGAGTAGGCAACAACTTCATCATGCTCCTTGAAGGTGTATTCGCGAATATTAAGTTTGAGGGAGCCAAAGACATCTTTATAGAAGATCTTTCCCAAGTAATCGGACTCTTGAATAATAATGGCGTTTTCTGTCTGCAGATTTCCCAAATTTGCAAATGTAGGTCCGAACATGGGGTGTACAGATACATAACGCAAACCGCAACCCTCATAGAATTCCTTTAACCCTGTCTTTACAGAGGCTATGTCGGATATTATGCAATCCTTTTTCAAATAGGGGATAATATCCTTGAATGCCTGAATGGTGTAGCACAATGTAACACAATTGATAACCATTTCGGGTGCAAACTCTTCAACTTCCTCATATCTGGTGAACCTCAACGCATTATAAATAAAGCGCATTCTTTTTGGATCACTCTCAAAAACTGCCACATCGTGGTTGAAACTCAAAAGATCTGTAAAGAACGAGCCCATCTTGCCGGCTCCAAGTATTAATATTCGCATTGTGCTGACTCCTTATTTCATTATATCCATCTGAACCTTTACAGATTCCTCATGGATTGATTTCATTATTGCTGTAACAAACTCGGCGCTCAGGTTCATGCTCTGTCCCTGTTTGGCCCTGTTTTCAAGAATATCATTGTAACGTCCGCTCTGGAGAATAGGCATGTTATGCTCTTTCTTGTATATACCTATCTCCTTAGATATTCTCATACGTTTGGCAAGTATGGTAAGTAACTGCTCATCAATCTCGTCAATCTGTTTCCTGAGTATGTTTATATTCTCAGTAGTTTGTGCATTATCTCTAATTACTAACATATTAAGTGTAAAATCAAGAACTTCTGGGGTAAGCTGTTGTGCAGAATCACTCAATGCGCTGTCGGGATTACAATGAGACTCAATTATAAGTCCCTCAAATTTAAGGTCAAGCGACTGCTGTGCAATAGGGGCTACAAGTTCCCTCTTTCCGCCAATATGGCTTGGGTCACAGAATACAGTAATATTAGGGTATCTTCTCTTAAGCTCTATTGGAATATGCCACAACGGAAGGTTGCGGTACAATTTTTTCTCATAAGAACTGAAACCTCTGTGTATTACGCCCAACTTTTTGATACCGGCATTATACATACGTTCCAAAGCACCAATCCAAAGCTCAAGATCGGGGTTCACCGGATTCTTTACAAGAACAGGAATGTCTGTACCCTTAAGGGCGTCTGCAAGCTCCTGCATTGCAAATGGGTTGGCAACAGTTCTTGCTCCAATCCAAAGTATATCTATACCTGCCTTTATAGCTTCAAACACGTGGTATGGAGTAGCCACTTCGGTAGCTGTAAGCATACCTGTAGTTTGTTTGACCTCTTTCAACCAGGGAAGACCAACTGCTCCAACTCCTTCAAATCCGCCCGGTTTGGTGCGCGGCTTCCAAATGCCTGCCCTGAAGATCTTCACTCCTTTGGCTGCCAGACTGGTTGCTGTACTAAGCACCTGTTCTCTAC
>JAFZFL010000256.1 GCA_017555925.1 Bacteroidales bacterium
CAGAAAGTGTTGGTTCACTCTCCGTCTTCCTTTACATCAGTTAAACATCATAGGCAAATATAATCATTCTACTTTATCTTTCTTTTCTTGCGCAAATCTAAGGTTGGAAAGTGGGAGAGCTTAGATTGGCGGTTTGGGAAACAGCTCCTCACCCTCTTTGAGGGGAGGTGTCGGCTTGCCGACGGAGGGGAGAAAGTGCTGCGTGCAAAACCCATTTGCTGCAAGTGTGGTACTCTTTACTCTTTAATCACACTGTGTGTGCTTGAACCTGCTCGCGCTCGGCATAGTAAAAATAAAATTTTCCTCTGCTCTCGCTTACTCGCAGCTTTGTCTCTTTGCTCTGTTCTCCTTTCTCTTTGCTCTGTTCTCTGTATAGATACTTCGCTACGCTCAGTATGACAAACCACCTTTGGGTCAACACCTATATTATTGCTAAAATTTAAGCATACACACCTTTCTACCTATATACAAACACAAAAAAGGGTAACCCATTTTACTTTGGGCTACCCTCTTTTGCACTGTATTAATGTTGTAACAATACTGCTAAAGGGTTGCAGGCATTGTTGCTCTAAATCATTATTGCCATAGGTTACCCCATGAGCCACGGCGTTCATTGCTCCAAGACTGACCTGGGTCTACCTTTTCTTCGCTTTTACCAATTGAAGCAGCAAGCATGCTCTCTGCTGCAATGTTTACCTCTGTTGCAAGAGGTGAAATATATGTCTTTTTCATGATGTTTTATGTAGCCCCCTCCGTCTCCCCCATAATGGGGAGAGTTTGGAGGACTTTTTTTGCCCCACCCAAACCCTCCCCATAATGGAAGGGCGTGAAGTGGGATGTTTTTAATCAATGTTGGCCCCTCTCAACCTCCCCGTTAGGGGAGGAATTTTGCTAGAGGCGCTATTTTATTTCTCTATTTTTTTAGCCCTTTTGTCTCCCTCCCATTAGGGGGGAGGGACGGGGTGGGGCTGTTTTCTCTCTTTCCAGTTCCCCTCATTAGGGAGGGGTTAGGGGGTGGCTGTTTTACTTCACCAACATTTTTTTACCACCTACAATATAAATACCAGGAGCTGTAGCAGCCTCTACCTTGCGGCCTGTAAGGTCGAAAATCACTTTGCTCTCTGCTCTTTGCTCTGTCATCTCATCAATGCCTGTTGTGCCTGGGAGGCGAATCTCTACGCTCTCCTGTGCTCCGGCAACTGCGATATAAGCCTTATTCATAGCAAGAGTACCGGCATTAGCCCTATAGAAACCGGCAACACCGTTCTTGGCTGTAAGGATATATCCATCGGTAATATCCTTGCTGGCACCGGCCGAGTGTGAAAGAACATTCTCCTCGTACTCACCAACCTGCTCACCGGCTGCAGGTACCATTGTAACCTTGCCGGTGTTGTCACCAATAAGTATGACACCTGAATTTGCAGGAATTGCCGGTTCGCCAATCTCTTTGAGAGTTACATAGCTTACTTTGTCAATTCCATAGTATGCCTTTACACCTTCGGGGATTAGGGTTGGGAACGGAGCGCTGAATGTAGCCATAGCCTTATTATGCAGGTCAGATGTCATCAGAGCGCTTGTACCAACATTGTTAAGAACTGGAGTATTGGCATAAGTTGCATCCTCCATAATGAGTGCCGAAGAGTAATTGTCGTTATAGAATATTGCATTGGCCTGGTCGAAAACCGGATAGCCACTGCCACCGTTTTTTTGAATAACAAAGTAGTTGAACTCATTATTAGGGTCAGTCTCGGAACGACGTCCATTCAATGTCACATATCTTTTAGTCGAAAGGTCGTTACCATTTACAGTTCCCATTTTTTCAATAGTAAACTGCGCCCATGTATCACTATATGTGTCAACTACACCCTTCCACGAGTTTCCACCGGCATTTTTGCCTCTCCATATCATATACTTACCGGCATTCATCGCAAACGCATATTTACCGTTCTCCAACTGGCGGCAAACAAAAGCAGTAGCAAGTGTCTCGTCCTGAGTAAGTTCTATTTGTCCTGTATTCTCATTATATGTAAACCAGCAGAAAGTTTCACCGTCGGCCTGCACACTCTTGAATTTGTATGCCTTGCCACTGACAGGCATATTGTAATCCAATGTAGCCATCAACGCCTGCATTTCTACAATCTTCGCTTCAATATCTTCAATTGGCGTTTCATCGTTGATAGCATCGTGGAATATTGTCATATCTAGAAAATCATAAGGGAAGTTCTCATTTGAAGAAGATTTTTGTCCGACACCGGTACCAATCATCTTATAAATCTGGTCCCAAATAATTACATTTTCTATCAACAGGCGCAAGTCCTCTTTGCGCAAGACCAAATCATCGTGCTCATAAATTGCAACGCTCCTTGTTATAGTGCTCAACACGTCGGAAGGAAGCTCGCCAACGCATACAATCTGGTGATTGCTACCCGTATCATTCGCATTGTTCCATCCACCGCTCCAGTTTACAAGACCTGGCTGAATAGTAGTAGAATGATTAACAACACCTGTACCGTTAACAGAGAACATAATAGGGTATGCAGTACTACCCGATGCTTTGAATGTCAGTGTATTAGAAACAGGCTCAGCAACAAAAGGAATTGCGCCGTTATTGTTATTTTGCACACCCATAAACATCTGCTTACCTATATTATAAAGGTATAGAGCACCTTTTCTTGACTTATATACTGCCCACTGGAAGTTTGGGTCATCGGCACTGCCAGTTACACCATTGCCTGAATACGCAGTAGATATGACATTGTCGACACCCTCCTTTGCACCCATCCAACCACGCTCTGTTACGAATGTATAGATTTTTTTGTTTTGAAAATCGGAAGAACTATTGACAACAGAGACACCCGAAGGAACAACAGTCAACTGAAAATCTGTTACAATGATAGCATGATTAGAACCACTCAATTGAAAAGATGTTGTAGAAGCATTTACATTATTTACACTCAATATCTGCGGCTCAAATGACGATTCTACAGTCTCATCGCCTACAGTTATATTTAAATTTTGATTCTCGGTCTTGGAAACATATTTGAAGCTATAAGATACAATAGAATAATCTGGTCTCACTGAGATATTCCATATAGAAGGAGAGTTTGTTCCTACCGCCATCTCAAAGCCATCAGTAGTTGTTCCAGCATTCATATTATTTACACCACCTGATACACTGATTTGTGTTGCCGGAATTTCAGTAGAAGTAGACACCCACGAAGAGCACCACCCGGCCTTGTTATAACTGCCAACGGACGGAGTTATGGTGTAAGTTTGGGACTGAGCCGTTGCTCCTAAAGTCAGGAGTAACGACAAGAATAATAGAGTAAATTTTTTCATAGTATAAATATTATAATTAGTAATGTTTTTCTTAACCCCAATTAACCATACTTCATTGATAAACAAGCAAATACTTCACACAAGGAATATTGATGTACCAAAGTTGGTCAATCGAAAAGCGCGCAAATATACAAATTGTTAAAATGTCTGCAAGAAACGTGATGTTAATTAATATAAACGTATAAAAACGTTATATTTATTTATGTAAAATTTACCAAAAATTAACAGTGGAAAGTTGTTAACTGGTGGAATAATTAACTATATGAGGATTTATGATTACAGTTGTTAAATAAAAAGGAGCTACGCTAAATGATCTCTTTTGAGAGTATTACTATAAAATATTCCGTTCCCAAGTGATATGTCATGCGAGGGTGTTTAGTTGGAGATTTAAAATCCCCTATAATATTTTCGGGCCACAGATCCTTATACAATCATAATCCAGCCCCCCACAGCAAAGCGAAGGATCTAATTTATCTCTTTGCTTCTTTCTCCTTTAATCACACTACGTGTGCTTGAACCTGCTCACGCTCGCTTACTCGCAGCTTTCTCTCTTTGCTCTTTGCTCTGTTCTCCCTTAGTTCTCAACCTTAATCGTTCACTTGTATTCTCAATCAAGTCTTTATATATCAACTTTTTGTCGCGCAAAAAGTTGCAAAAACGCCCGGCACAGAGTTCTGCAGTCGAATGAAGCTTTGTTCGTGAGTACGTAGACATCACTCAG
>JAFZFL010000257.1 GCA_017555925.1 Bacteroidales bacterium
GGAAAGCAGAGAGATTCCCAGTATATAGAGTTGTTCTCCTCAGAACAAGATGCAACCTTAAAATATAAAGTTGCCCAATATGCGCTTGGCGAGGATTACCACACCGTAATTAGAGCAAAACTCAATGCAGTTCTTGAAATGATGAAGGAGGCCGATCCTCACATATCGGGAAGAATCTTCGTTGATACCGCACCTGTTCTTGAGAGAGCCTGGGCCGTAAGGGCCGGTTTGGGGTTTATCGGGAAGAACAATTTCTTCATCAGCCGCGAATTTGGAATAAGGAATTTTATTGGAGTTATTGTTAGCAATTATGAGACCGAAGAGCCTGTGAATGTTGCCCAGACAAACGGCTCCGGAGAGACGAAGCTGTCGGGAAGAGAAGAAAAGGAGATTGGCAAAAAGTATTGCGGAACCTGTATGAAATGTATTGAAAATTGCCCTACAGGAGCTCTTTGCGCCCCATATACATTAGATGCACGCAAATGCACTTCATACCTTACAATTGAGGAGAAAGGGGCATCATTCGGTTCAAATATGGAGCATGCAGGTGAGAGAGGTGATTGGATCTTCGGGTGCGACGCTTGTATGGATGCCTGTCCCTGGAACAGCCGCAATACAAAGGGGTGGAAGGAGTTTGAACAGAAGAGGACTCCGTTGGAATCTTCACACCTGCGAAGGAGGTAGTGATAGAGGAGCCATTCACAACCTGAATATAATCAGATAACAGCAGTTGGATTATTTCAAACAGAATAGAGTATGGATTTTACTACACGTGTGAACATAGAACCTGCAAAAGAGAGGCTAAGCTACAGCAACAAGATTCTCATAATTGGCTCCTGTTTTGCCAATGAGGTTGGAGGAATGCTGAAGGAGTGCGGTTTTGATGTATCTGTAAACCCATTTGGCACTCTGTATAATCCTGTATCCATTTCCAATTCAATAAAAATGCTTGCAGGAAATTCTTCGTTCACTGAAAAGGACACCATAGATATAAGCTGTCACAAAACGACCTTTGCGGCAGAGGTCAGTGACACTGGGGAGAGAACTGCCCACGAGACATCTGCAAACTCAAGCCGCTATTGCTCATTCTATCATCACAGTTCGTTTGCCAAAGAGAGTGCTGCAGAATTTCTTGAAAATGCCAACAGCAGGCTTGCGTCGGAACAGGAGTTTTTCAAGGCTGCAGACACTATTATAATAACACTGGGAACCAGTTGGGTGTTCCGCCATATAGGCCTCAACAAAATAGTATCAAACTGCCATAAAATTCACCCTGCAGAATTTAACCGAGAGTTCCTGGAGTCAGCACAGACTCAAAATATACTTGAGGAGATTGCCAATTCCCTTCCCGACAAAAAAATAATATTTACAGTAAGCCCAATACGCCATTTGAAAGATGGTGCGCACGGAAACGCAATAAGCAAAGCCTCCCTTCTGCTTGCTGTTGAAAAGGCTCTGCAAAATTGCATTAACACAACATACTTCCCTGCCTATGAAATTGTGCTTGACGAACTGAGAGACTACAGATTCTATGCAGAAGATATGGTACACCCCTCCCCTGTTGCTGTAAGGTATATTTTTGAACGGTTCAAGGAGACATTCATATCACAGGAATGCTACCAGAAAATGGCCCAAATAGCAAAACTGACACGCAAAGCGGCTCATATTCCAATAGCCGAAAAATAAAAAGGATGACCATTGGCCATCCTTTCTATTTTGTGATCAAAAGATCCATCAATGTTACTCTGCGCTCTCTTCAGTTGCAGGAGCCTCAGCAGCTTTTTTGCCACGGCTTCTACGAGTAGAAGATTTTTTAGCCTCTTTCTTAGGAGCAGCAGCTAGAGCAGCCTCATTGAAGTCTACAAACTCAATGATTGCCATCTCTGCAGCATCTCCTACACGGAAACCAGTTTTAAGAATGCGTAGGTATCCGCCTGGACGATCAGCAATTTTAGGGGCAATTACGCGGAACAATTCAGAAACTGCCTCTTTTTGTTTTAGGTAGCTGAACACAGTACGACGTGAGTGAGTGCTGTCCTCTTTTGATTTTGTAACAAGCGGCTCTAGGTATACGCGTAAAGCTTTAGCCTTGGCAACTGTAGTCTCAATACGTTTGTGTAGTATTAGAGATGAAGCCATATTAGCCAACATTGCCTTACGGTGACCGGTTTTACGGCCTAGGTGGTTAAATGCCTTATTATGTCTCATTTTAGCTTACTTTTTTTTCAATATTATACTTAGTTACATCCATGCCGAAAGACAATTTCAATCTGTCGATCAACATATCAATTTCAGTCAATGACTTCTTACCAAAGTTCCTGAACTTCATAAGTTCTGAACGTTGATGTGAAACCAAATCTGCAAATGTCTCTATATCCGCAGCTTTCAAACAATTCAAAGCTCTTACTGAAAGCTCCATATCAGAAAGTTTGGTCAAAAGCAGATGACGCATGCGCAATGATTCCTCATCAAGCTCATTGCTTACAACCTCTGGTGCAGTCTCAAGGCTGATCTTCTCATCTGAGAACAACATAAAGTGGTGGATCAAAATCTTGGCAGCCTCTTTCAAAGCCTCCTTTGGATGAATTGAACCATCTGTTGTAATCTCAAGATTCAATTTTTCATAATCAGTTCTTTGCTCTACACGCCAGTTCTCAAAAGAGAAATTGACATTCTTGATAGGAGAGAAGATTGAGTCGATAGGAATAGTACCGAATGGTGCACCCTCAACTTTGTTCTCCTCTGCCGGAACGTATCCTCTACCTTTATCAATTCTCATGTCGATAGACAATTGAACTGAAGGCTCCATTGAACAGATACGTAGCTCCGGATTCAATACTTTAAATGAAGACAAATGTTTTGAAATATCCTCAGCTGTGAAATCTTGCTTACCACTAACAGTTACAGTTATCACCTCACTATCCTCACCCTCAATCATTCTCTTGAAACGAACCTGTTTCAAGTTAAGAACAATATCTACAACGCTTTCAATAACGCCGGGAATGGTTGCGAACTCGTGATCTACACCATGAATTCTTATTGAAGTGATAGCAAAACCCTCAAGTGAAGATAATAATATTCTTCTCAACGCATTACCTATTGTAATACCATAAGTCGGTTCAAGAGGTCTGAACTCGAATCTACCAAAGGTCTCGGTTGAGTCAAGCATTATTACCTTATCCGGTTTTTGAAATGCTAATATTGCCATTTTTAATCAGTTTTATTAGTGTTACGCTTAAAAGCAAGTTTTTTATTTAGAGTACAACTCAACGATCAATTGCTCGTTAATTGTTTCAGGGATCTCAGTTCTAACAGGAACATTCAAGAATTTACCTGATAGAGTATTTGCATCCCACTCCAACCAAGAGTATTTGTTTGCAGAAGCCAAGCTAGCTTGGATAACCTCAAGGCTCTTTGA
>JAFZFL010000022.1 GCA_017555925.1 Bacteroidales bacterium
ACAATTGTTAGAGATCAAAGCATTGACGAGCATGACTATGCTGGTGCAACCAGACAAGAGATTACTTGGAATGACCACAGAATAGTACTTCCAATCTCTGATACAGAGAGAAGTATTTATCCTGAACTTCAACAAAACCCTGGCTATTAATAGAATATTAAAAGCTTAAAATATGCTGAGAGCTGGCTCACAAGGCCAGCTCTCTTTTTTGTAATACCTGGAACGGAGCAAAAGGCATACAACAAACCCCAAAAGTTTTATATCTGACTTTTGGGGTTCATTTGAATTAAATTCCAGCCTTATCTATATAAATAATTGCTATCGTTTAGGCATTTAGAAAATCAACATTTCTAAAATTAAGTATTTCATAAATTCCTTCTATTGCAGTTGCTGCAGGCCCTGTAGGGTCAATCATTTTTGCCTTATTGAAGGCATTGATTGCATCACCCCAAAGCTGCTGTCTTCTGTAAATTCCACCCAACAGATACCAGGCATAAGCATTTTTTGGCTCTCTCTCCAATAGATTGTGAAGCTCTGTGTAAGCCTCTTCCAACCTGCCTTCACGTAGAAGCGCCTCAATCTCCAATGTTGTAAGAATTTGTGATATTGTCTTATTTTTTGTCATACTTAATTATTATAGTATAGTCTCATTTCTAACTTTATTGCACATGTCATTATACCAGACCCGAGAATCCCATAAATGCCATAGCAAGGATACCTGCAGTAATCAAAGCAATTGGAATACCTTTAAATGCTTTAGGAACATTTGAAAGCTCCATTTGTTCTCTCAAACCGGCAAATAATACCATTGCCAAACCAAATCCCAATGCACTTGCAATAGCATATACTACAGACTCTGCAAGGTTCAAATAGTGAGCATCGCCGCCAAAGTAAACTCTTTTGAAACTACAAGAATTGCAACTCCAAGAACAGCACAGTTTGTGGTAATCAAAGGCAAGAAAATACCCAATGCCTGATATAGTGCAGGGCTTATTTTCTTAAGAATAATCTCTACCATCTGAACTAATGCTGCAATTACAAGGATAAATGCAATAGTTTGCATGAATTCTATTCCAAGAGGAACCAATAGGTAGTATTGTACCAAATAAGTAACAAGTGTTGCCACTGCCATAACAAAGCAAACTGCACCCGACATACCAACCGCAGTAGAAACCTTATTGGATACTCCTAAAAACGGACAACATCCCAAAAATTGCGCTAAAAGTATGTTGTTTACAAATACGGCAGATATAATAATAATTATATATTCCATAATTCAATTTTTTTAAGTTTATTTTTTAGTTGCTTTGTTAAACAATACCATAAGGTAACCTAATACAAGGAATGCACCTGGAGCAAGGACAAATGCCAACATACCATCGCCCTCTACAAGTTTGTTTCCGAATACCGACAAACCTCCCAAGAGTTCTCTTACAAAACCAATTACTGTCAAGGATACTGTAAAACCTAGTCCAATACCAATTCCGTCAAGTGCAGAATCCAATACCGAACTCTTACAAGCAAAAGCCTCTGCCCTACCCAATACAATACAGTTAACCACAATTAGCGGAATAAACAGGCCTAATGTCTGATACAAAGATGGGACATAAGCCTGCATAACAAACTGAAGAACAGTTACCAATGCAGCAATAACTACAATGTAGCTCGGGATTTTAACCTTTGAAGGAATAAGTGGGGCAATTGCTGAAATTACCATATTTGACAAAATCAACACAAATGTTGTTGCCAAACCCATACCCATACCATTGATTGCCGATGTTGTAGTACCCAATGTAGGACACATACCCAAAACCAATACGAATGTAGGGTTTTCCTTAATTATACCTTTTAATATCAAACTTAACTTACTCATATTAGTTTTGAGCCTCCTCACTCGCATTTGCAGCCTCCTGAACCGGTTGTTCAGCAGCCTCTGCCTTTACGTTATTTTTATTTGCTTCACAAAATGCTTTGTATGCATTCTCAATAACATCGCAAAAAGCTCTTGATGTAATTGTAGAGGCAGTAATTGCGTCAATATCACCACCATCTTTCTTTACATACATCTTGAAGTTTGGATCACCAGGATTTACACCCTCAAATTGTGTTACAAAATGGCTTTGACCATCATCAATCTTAGCACCAAGGCCAGGTGTCTCTGCATGTGAAATAACAGATGTCTTAACAAGTGAACCATCTGGTTTGAAACCTACCATCAAGGTAATATTTCCACCAAAACCTTTTGAAGATGATGCCTCAATTGCATAACCCACAATCTCACCACCCATCTTTGCAGGATAGATATTTGATTTTTTACCGTCAACCTCAACTGTAAACATTTCAGATGAAGGAGCGTTGTCAAATTCAGGTACAACACCACCAATAGCTCCATTGATCTTTGCCACATTAGCAGCATCAATAGGCGCTTTTGTTACCGCATAAACACCACCCAAAACTGCAGAAGCAATAAGGCATACTGCGAATAGTGTTACGGACATATTTACAAATGTAGATTCCTTTGCCATTATTTTGCCTCCTTTGCGAATCTTTTAGGTTTAACATACATATTGATAAGAGGAACTGTTGCATTCATAATCAGAATTGCAAATGAAATTCCTTCTGGATATGCGCCAAACTCACGGATAAGAATAGTTATAATACCAATACCTACACCAAAGATTATCATACCCTTCTCACTCATAGGAGATGTAACATAATCAGTTGCCATAAAGATTGAGCCCAACAACATACCACCAGTCAGTAAGTTGAAAACAGGATCTGTAAATTGTTCAGGATTACATAGCCATAGAATACCTGAAAATACAAATACAGTAGCCCATATTGAAAGTGTAATATGAGGTTTGATTACGCGTCTTACAAGAAGGTAAACAAATCCCAAAAGTAAAGCTATAGCAGAAATCTCACCGGCAGAACCAACTCTTGCAAACAACAGCTGAGAGTATGACAATGACGGATTTTGAGCAAAAATCTCACTTATAGGTGTACCTGCAGCTACAGCCTCTTTAACCAAAGCCAAAGGAGTTGCACCCGAAGCAGCATCAAGTGATGCGCCAAAGAAAGATGCCGGAGCTGTCCAATCTGTCATTAGGACAGGGAATGAAACCAATAGGAACACACGACCTACCAACGCTGGGTTGAACAGGTTCTGTCCCAAGCCGCCAAATGTCATTTTAGCCACTCCAATAGCTACAATTGCACCAATTACCATAAGCCACCAAGGTGAATTAGGCGGCAAGTTGAGAGCAAGAAGCAGACCGGTAAGTGCTGCAGAATAGTCACAAATTGTACATTTGCCTTTTAGAAGGAATTTCTGGATAAGAAATTCAACCAACATACAAGAAATCACGCCAACCAAGACCAATTTGATTGCCGAGAATCCAAAGTAATATATTGAAACCGCAACTGCAGGGAGCAATGCTATGATCACATCCCTCATCAAGTTTCTGGTATTTTCCTTTCCGTGGATATGCGGAGAAGGTGATACAAGCAGTTTTTTCATTCTTAGTTATTTAAATTAGCATTAATTGTTATTTCTTAGGACGGCTACGCATAATTCCCATTACCTTAGCCTTACCAAATCTTATACTGTCCAGAAGAGGAATATAAGCAGGACATGTAAACTGACAGCAACCGCACTCTATACAATCATAGACAAAATGAGCCTCGGCATCATCCCAACGTGCAGCTTTGCTTAGTTTGTTCAATAGATATGGCTCAAGACCCATAGGACATGCGCTTATACATTTGCCACATCTTATACAATTGCTCTCTTCCTGTCTCTTTGTCTGCTCTGCAGTCAGATATAGGACAGATGAAGAACCTTTAAGGGTAGGAGCATCTAAATTAGCCATTGCCTTACCCATCATAGGGCCACCGCTTATTACTTTAGCTGCATTTTCAGGAATTCCACCAGTCTCCTCTATAATTTTACTGATAGGAGTACCTACTCTATGTTTATAGTTCTTCTGTACATTGCTGCACTGGCCGGTTACTGTAAGAATACCCTCAAACAGAGGTTTATTCTTTTGAACAGCCTCATATACAGCCAAAGCAGTACCCACATTCTGTACTACAGCACCTGTATCAATAGGAAGTCCTTTTGAAGGAACCCTTCTGCCAACTACTGCATCAATCAATTGTTTCTCACCTCCTTGTGGATATTTTTTCTTCAATACCACAACTTTAATCTGAGGATATGCAGAAGCGTATCTGTTAAGAATTTCAATTGCTTTTGGCTTATTCTCCTCAATACCAATGAAACCTTGTGTTACATTCAAAGCCTTCATCATAATTGAAGCACCAATAAGCACCTGCTCCGGCATCTCTACAAGAACTCTATAGTCTGAAGTCAAATATGGCTCACACTCTGCGGCATTTATAATCAAGAACTCCGCTTTTTTGCCAGGAGGGGGTGAAAGTTTTACATTTGTAGGGAATGTCGCACCTCCTAAACCCACTACTCCACACTCTTGAATTTTGGCAATAATCTCTTTAGCATCAAGTTTGATCTCTTTAACTATTGCATCTGAACGGTCAATTGTCTCAACCCACTCATCACCCTCAACAGTAATTACAACTGCCTTGCAAGGATTACCTGCCAAATCCTTGATTGTATCAATTGCTTTGACTGTACCGCTTACAGAAGAGTGAACCGGAGCAGAAATAAAACCGTTTGCATTAGCTATAAGCTGACCTACCTTTACTTTATCTCCAACCGCAACTATAGGCTCTGCAGGAGCACCCAGATGTTGCGACATAGAGATATATACTGTTTCAGGAATTGGAAAATTCTCAATGGCCGCATCACAAGAGATTTTATTATCTGCTGGATGAACTCCACCTAATGAAAATGTTTTCATATATCTGTTGTTTTTTAATCTTGTTAGTATTTAAGCCTCTGTTTTCTCTGGTGCTGGGGCAGCAACCGGTGCTGGAGCAGCAGCAGGTTTTGGAGGTCTTGGAGGGAAGTTTACTGCATGAATTGCACCTGTAGGACACTCTGCCACACACTTGGTACACAATTTACATTTGTTGAAATCTATGTAAGCCACATTGTTTTCAACAGTAATAGCACCAAATGGACAAGTCTTGGCACATTTGCCACAACCTATACAAGCTGCCTTACATGCTTTTCTTGCAACGCCACCCTTGTCTTTATTAATACAAGAAACAAAGACTCTGCGCGATTTAGGGCCTTTGTTCCTCAATTCAATAACACCTTTAGGACAAGCTTTTACACAAGCTCCACAGGCTGTACATTTCTCTTCATCCACAGTTGGAAGACCGGTTACAGGATCCATGGAAATTGCGCCAAAATTACATGCGTTAGTACAATCACCCTTGCCAAGACATCCAAACTTACATCCGGTATCACCAGCATAAAGGGAACTCATAACAGCACAAGAGGCTACGCCATCATAAACATTTGTTTTAGGACGGTTCTCGCAAGTACCTGCACATCTTATAACAGCTACCATAGGAGCTTTCTCGGCAACTTCAAAGCCTAAAGCTCCAGCAATTTTTTGCATTACAGCGTTACCGCCAACCGGACAATAGAGACTATCCAAGTTCTCGGCCTTTGTACAAGCCTCCGCAAAGGCTCTACAACCGGCCTGGCCGCAACCACCGCAATTTGCACCGGGCATAAGAGCCTCCACAATGTCAATACGAGGATCCTCTTCTACCTTGAATTTTTGTGCTACAAAATAAAGCACAACAGCCAGCAATAGACCCAAAAGGCTAAGGCTGACTACGGTAAAAATAATAGTAGTACTCATTAAAATTTAAGTTTATTGATATTTAGTGTTTCTTTTCAATAGCAAATACAAACTCCTTGGCGAGTCTGTCCCTGAACATATATACTCCCAAATAGTAAATGCACACACCAACTGCCGCAATAAGACCAGAGGCCAATTCCCCAAAGTTTAAATATGACAAAGATAATAATAAAATCATTAAAATAATCAAAGGAATTACATAAGAAATCCATACGGCACGCAGTCCAAGTCTCTTTTTCATAACAACTAGAACCTCCTCTCCCACTTCAAACTCATCATAAATGGTACGCGCTATTTTTATCTGCTTCACAGACATGTCACTCATAGTGCAGGCCGACTTCGCATGACAAGCCGCACACATAGACTTATTTAGTATTTCTACACATATATCACTCGAAGTTATTGGAGTAACCACTCCTTCGTGATCAACTGTGTTTCTGTTCCTACTCATCTGATTTATATTTAAATATTTATTTGATTTCCTGTCTATTTTACTTTACTGCTCAAAGGGTATTTAAGATTATCCCATTTCTTCAACCGCCCATAAACTTTACCCACCAGTATTTTTGACTCAAACAGGAGCGGAATTTTATTCTCATCATCAGTAACCCAAACCATCAGCTCATCTTTAC
>JAFZFL010000023.1 GCA_017555925.1 Bacteroidales bacterium
GTCTTCTGCCGCCATTACTCCCATTACCAAATTTGGCGAAATCCTCTCTATAGGCTGCCATCTCTTGTATGTTTTAAAACTGCTGTCAGCCCAGTACTCTATTGAACGTATTGCCATCAGCGGTGTAAAATAGACAGGAATCCACTTGAGCAGCAATACCCAGGCTACAGTTACCAACAAAAATATTATAGGCAACTTTACAATTATCACTTTTCCTATATTTTTTAGCAGCGCTCTGTATTTCATTAAAAATTACTTAATTTTGCCGGCAAAGTTACAATAAAGGGCAGTAGAATGAATAACAATTTTAAAGAGAATATAACATTTGTACAATCAGTCAAATATGCAGCTTTTCATATAAATGTATTTGCCCTTATTCTGCTTCTTGGCGCAATGCTACTGCCAATTAACAAATCCTGTGCCCAAAGCCATAATGCAAGTGCTTACGACCATCTTACCAATCCCAAAACCTTGAAACCCCACGTTATAGCCTTAACGGCAGCAGAAACTCATGGAAGAGCTACAGGTACAAGCGGTTCGGCTTTGGTAAGGGAGTATATCAAGATGAAATTTGAAGAGTATGGCGTTGAAAAGCGCGGTCTCATGTATGACCAGCCATTCCAGGTAAAGGTAACTCCACCGGCCAGAGAGATGACGCCTCCTCCAACCACAATAACAGGCCACAACATAATTGGCGAGATAAAAGCAACTAACGGCAGCCAGAAATATATAATCATTGGAGCCCACTATGACCATCTTGGCGAGATAAAGGGAAAGATTTATCCTGGAGCGGACGACAACGCCTCAGGTATTGCCGCCCTGCTTGATCTGGCCAATATGTTCAACCGTATGAAGGCCGACGGCAAGGAGATTGGCGCAAACCTCTTATTTGTGGCATTTGATGCAAAAGAACAGAGTATGGCAGGAAGCCGCCACTTTGTAAGATCGCTGCGCATACATAATCACAACATAATATGTATGATAAATATAGACCAGATTGGTTCAACACTTGCGCCGCCAAGAAAAAACAAGAACTACCTTCTTGTATTGGGCAGAGACAGTCTGGCCAACTGGGCATCAACACAGCTTGATATATGCAACCGTACCAGCCAGATAAATATGGATATGGACTACACCTTCTACAACAGCAAAAACTTCTATGACATATTCTACAGGCTATCAGACCACTACCCATTTGTTGAACAGGGAATAACCGCCCTCTTCTTCACAAGCGGCATCACAAACAACACCTACAAAGAGACCGATACCCCTGCCACCCTATCCTATCCTGTAATGACCAACCGTGTACGCCTCATCTTCCACTTCATCTACCATCTCATTTCGTAAAACAGCAATCATCTGCCGTCCACCAAGGCCCACTCCACTAACCTTACGCATCAATCTTTCAAGCCTCACCGACAGCACCCCGGTTTAATCCCCTAAGCACGACAATCCTCACCTCAGACCACCACAGAGCCATTCTGCGTGCTCGGGGGTATCAATCCGCATCACAAGATATTATCGAGATTGTACGCGAAAGGTAAAAATCAGGTGATTTCTTCCTTTCGTGGGCAATTCCAGTTCAAAAATTGACTATTCGCGTACGCGAAAGGTAAAAAACGGCACAATCTTTCCTTTCGTGAGCAAATCAAACGCATTTATTCACTCTCTATGAATATTTTCCACAGATTGCAAGTCTCTGTGGCCAAACTTCAAAACTAGCTCAGCTCAAATAGTTGCAGTCTTATACGTATTTTTATAATTTTGTATTCTAGTATCCTATTCTAGTATCCTAGTATTAGTATTATGCTATTATATTATACTATACTAATATTAAACAATTGGTAATTTACATACATCTGGTAATTTATATATATGAAGAAGTTATTTGTAACATTGTTGGCTTTGATTTCTCTTTTTTCTTGTCAAAAATCTGAGTATGACATTATACAAGATTTTGATGATTCAGAATTGTTTGCAACTATGGAGAATCTGAATGCTACCAGAACATCTATGGATGAAAATAATAATGTGCTATGGTCTGAGGATGACCAGATTGTGGCCTTTATGAAAACCACATTTGGTAGCAAATACCAGATAAAGGAGCAGTATGTTGGCACAACCACAGGTGGATTCAGCAAGATTGAAGTGAGCAGCGGAGATGACCTGGAATCTGGGCAGGAGATCAATCACAATGTTGTTCTATATCCCTACTCTGGTGAGGTGGTGTGTATGAAAAATGATACAGAATCTCCAACAAGATCATACAAACTGAATGTTGTACTTCCAGAAATACAGTACTATGCAGAGAACTCTTTTGGCAACGGTACATTCCCTATGGTTGCGGTGTCAACATCAAACCAAATTACATTCAGAAATGTATGTGGAGGAGTAAAACTTCAACTCAAGGGAGTTGACAAAATAAAATCAATCAAACTTGAAGGCTTGGAAGAGGAACTTATAAGCGGCAAATCTACAGTTGTATGTTATGCCGACGGCAATGCGCCATCTATAACAATGAATGCCGCAGAAGCAACCACAACAGTAACCCTTGATTGCACAGAAGCTGGAGTACAACTGAATGAAACCACTCCAACAACATTCATTCTGGCGGTACCACCTGTAACATTTGCTTCAGGAATGAAGATTACCATTACAGATACAGATGGTATGAGCAAAACATTTACCAACAGATCATCCAATACAATTACAAGATCAAATCTGCTAACCTTCCCGACAGTAACCTACAAACAGGAGAATAGTAGCGGGAATGATGAAAGCGCAGCAGATCTTTCCCAATACACAGACCTTTCTACAGATGGCACAGCCAACTGTTATCTTGTAAAGGTTGCGGGCAAATATAAGTTCAAAGCAGTTAAGGGTAACAGCACCACTTCTGCCGGTGAGGTTTCTAAGGCTGAGGTGTTATGGGAGTCGTTTGGTACAGATGCAACGCCACAAGAGGGGGATTTGGTTACGGCTGCCGGATATAAGGATGGCTATGTCTATTTTTCAACACCTGAAACATTTGCCAACGGTAATGCTTCAATTGCAGTAAAAGATGCAAATGGTACAATCCTTTGGTCTTGGCATATCTGGTGTTCAAAGGAGGGTTGGACTGATCAGGTTTATGCCAACAATGCCGGTACTATGATGGACCGTAACCTTGGAGCAACATCTGCCACACCGGGCAATGTTGGAGCATTGGGCCTTCTTTACCAATGGGGTAGAAAAGATCCGTTTTTAGGGTCATCATCCATTAATAGTTCATTGGCATTTGCTTCCTCTACGGGAAATTGGACAAAAGTTTATGAGGCACAAACTGTAGATTACTCCGTGGCAAACCCGTTGGTGTTTATATGCGAATTTGAATGGTGCAGTGGTGAAGGCTCATACGATTCAGACTATAGCAAGCGTTGGATGGATACTGAAAAAACTATGTATGACCCTTGTCCGGTTGGATATAGAGTGCCGGAAGGTGGAGAAGATGGTATATGGAATGCATCAAAGGTGAGGACAGAGTGGAACACAACAAACAAAGGTATGTATTGGCAACTTGCCAATGGCTCAGATGCCTGGTATCCTGCTGCCGGTTACTACATGGGCAACCCCGACGGAGGGGGATGGATTGAAGGTGTGGGCTCGTGGGGTTTATGTTGGTCTGCTACTCCATTCCCAGGCAGTTACGATATTGTGTATAGCTTTAGCTTCGGTTACGATGGCAATGTTTCCCCTGCGTTCTACTTCATGAACCGAGTAACTGGAAACTCCGTTCGCTGTCTCCGAGAATCAAATTAATGAGTTAAGGATAAGAGGGTGACTTTCGGGTCACCCTCTATCTGTTTATTTTGGGTTACCCCCATTATTTCAGCACCTTGAGTATTATCTCTTCCATTATTGCGTAGCCCTCCATATTGGGATGGACACCATCTGGAGAGTATTTTTTTGGAAGACCGTTTTTGTTCTCTGGAGAGTTGTCTACAAGTGGAGTAAAAAAATCTACGTATGTAATTTTGTTGGCTTTTGCGTATGCCTTTATCATCTCATTAAGCTGTGGGATGAGTTCATCTGGCCTTACACTCTTTTTCCAGGAGTAGCGGTATGCCGGCAGAACTGAGCATAGGATTGGTTTTATCTTGTTTGCTTTAGCTATGTCGCACATACTTTTAAGGTTATCCATAATCATCTCCAGTGATGAGTAGCCGGTATTTCCGGCAATGTCATTGGTACCGGCAAGAATTACCACATATTTTGGTGAAAGCGCAACAACATCTTGTCTGAACCTTACAAGCATCTGAGGGGTAGTCTGTCCACTAATTCCCCTCCCGACAAAGTTGTTTTCATTAAAGAATTCGGGATGGAACTTGAACCAGTTGTCGGTGATGGAGTTGCCCATAAATACGGCCCTTCCTTTTGGTGCCGGCTCTTCCAAAAGTTTCTCATTTGCCTCTCTGTATCTCTCCAGGTTTGGCCAATCCTGTGAAAATGCCATCTGGCTGCCAAAAAGTGACAGCGCCAACACTGCCACCAAAATAATTATACTCCTTTTCATAATGATCTATCTTTGATTCTCTTAATTTACAAACTGTCTAATTTATTAATGTCTAATTTATTAATGCTCAATTTGATAATATTCAATTTGATAAATTTATCATCTCCTTAACTTAAGATACTCACTCCAACGGGGATCAGCTGCAAGCTGCTGCGGTGTTCCTGTAAATACAATCTCTCCTCCTTCATCTCCTCCGTCGGGACCCATATCAATAATCCAGTCTGCCGATTTTATCACATCTGTATTGTGCTCTACTACAACTATGGTATGTCCCTTTTCTATAAGGGAGTCAAATGCCTTGAGCAGTTTTGTAATGTCATGAAAATGGAGGCCGGTGGTAGGCTCATCAAATATGAAGAGAATATTGTCACCGGAATCTTTGCTAAGGAACTGGGCAAGCTTTACCCTCTGGCTCTCACCACCACTCAAAGAGCTGCTGCTCTGGCCCAATTGCACATATCCGAGTCCCACATCTTCAAGCACTTTGAGGCGGGTTGCTATCTTCTTGGCAAGCGGTTCCTTCTGTGCAGCAAAGAACCTAATTGCCTCCTCAACACTCATGCTCAAAATATCATTAATATTTTTCTCCTTGTATCTTACTTCAAGAATATCGGGTTTGAAGCGCTTTCCGCCGCACTCCTCACACACCATAGTCACATCTGCCATAAACTGCATTGGAATGGTTATGAAACCATCGCCAAGACACTGCGGACATCTTCCTCCATCTATATTGAACGAGAAGTGTGAATGACCATAACCATTCATCTTGGCATATGGCTGCTCAGAGAAGAGTTTTCTTATATCGTCATATATCTTAAGGTATGTTACCGGATTGGAGCGTGAAGATTTACCAATAGGGTTCTGGTCTACATACTCAATTGCACCAATCTTGTCGAGATCTCCTCCCAACTCCTTGAATGCTCCGGTTCTTCCTGCAAACTGGTTGAAATGGCGGTTCAAAGCAGGAAATAACGTATCTCCTACAAGTGAAGATTTGCCCGACCCGCTTACTCCGGTAACAACAGTAAGAACATTTAAAGGAAACTCTGCATCTATACCCTTAAGATTATGCTCCATACATCCTTTGAGCCTTATGCTGTATTTCCATTTGCGCTCCTTGCCCACATACGGCATCTTCTTTAATCCGCCAAGATAATCCAGTGTTAGCGAACCAGTTGAAGGTTCCTCTCCTGTTGCAGCTCCTTTTGACAGCAGCTCTTTGCATCTCTTGAGGCCCTCACTTACGCTACCCTCATAAACAACTTCACCGCCATGTATTCCGGCATACGGTCCAATATCAACCAGATAATCTGCAGATGAAATTATCTCTGAATCGTGCTCAACAATAACCACTGTGTTGCCCAACTCCTTAAGCTTGTTTATTACAGAAATAAGTCTCTCTGTATCTCGCGGATGCAATCCAATGCTCGGCTCATCAAGTATATACATCGAACCCACCAGACTGCTGCCCAGCGAGCTTACAAGATTTATTCTCTGGCTCTCTCCACCACTCAAAGTATTTGAACGGCGGTTTAATGTAAGATACCCCAACCCCACATCCTTTATATATTGCAATCTGCTGCATATCTCCTTTATAGCCCTTTCAGCAATCTTGAACTCATACTCCTCAAGCTGCAATCCTGCAAAAAAGTCATACAGACTGCTTATGCTCATATCCATAAGCTCAGATATTGTTCTGCCGGCAACCTTCACATACTCTGTCTCCTTACGCAGACGGCTTCCGCCACACTCACGGCAAGTACTCTTACCGCTGTAACGGGCAAGCATATATTTGTATTGGATTTTATATTTCTGACTCTCCACCATATCAAAGAAGCCATTTATACCGGTAAAATATCTGTTACCGTTCCAAAGAGTATCCTTTTCCGCTTTAGAGAGTTGTGCGTATGGTCTGTGAATAGGAAAATCAAACTTTGAAGCGTTAAAAATGAGTTCTTTAAGAAATTTACCCATAATCTCTCCCCTCCAGCATGCCACAGCCCCCTCATATACAGAGAGCGACGGATTGGGAATAACAAGGCTCTCATCTATACCCACCATACTTCCATATCCCCCACACACAGGACAAGCTCCTACAGGGTTATTGAAGCTGAACATAAGTTCCGACGGCTCTTCAAAAACAATTCCGTCGGCCTCAAATATATTTGAAAAGCCCCTTTCACTTCTCTTTCCAACAGCTCCGCCCTCTCCACGCTCCTCACAAACCACAACCATGTGGCCATTGCCCTCATTGAATGCACTCTGTACCGAATCCTGAATTCTCACAATCATATCTTCTGCCTCATCCCCTTCACCGACAGGTGCCATAAAACGGTCTACAAGAAGATAAAGCATATCATCTTTATAGGTATCTGCGCTCTGCAAAACCTGATCTATTCTCACAACCTTACCATTATAGACCCTGCTGTATCCCGCCTCCTTCAGCGACAACAGCTTCTCCACTCTCCCATCTCTCCTCTCCCATCCTATTGGAGCAAGAATATAAACACCCCCTTCAAGTTGCAGAATATATTTGAGGACATCTGCAACCTGCTCCCTTTTTACCTCCAGACCGCTTACAGGGGAGTATGTGCGGCCAATCTTTGCATATAACAGCCTCAAATAATCATATATCTCGGTATTTGTACCCACAGTTGAGCGCGGATTTCTTGTATTTACCTTCTGCTCTATTGCTATTGCAGGCGGAATGCCCTCAATCTTGTCAACAGCCGGCTTTGTCATCCTGCCAAGAAACTGCCTTGCAAAAGATGAAAGGCTCTCGGCAAATCTCCGCTGACCCTCTGCAAAAAGGGTCTCAAAAGCCAATGATGACTTTCCGCTTCCCGACAGTCCCGATATAACCACCAGTTTGTCTCTCGGAATCTTGAGGAAGATATTTTTAAGATTGTTCACCCTTGCTCCCTCAATGGATATAAACTGCTCCTGTTGCTGTAGACTCTTTTTCTTTGCCATAACCCATTATTTCTCTGCTGAGATTCTTAAAATGGTACGTACACCCCTTATCTTTTTCAGATCTGAAATAACCCTGTCGAGGTGACCGTTATTGCTTACCGAAATACTCAACATAACATTGAAATCCCCCTCTTTTCCGGATGTACGCTCCTCTATTCTGAAGGCCCTCAAAACAGCACCCTGCTTGTTTATGCTGTCTATTATGCTGTTGCCTACAGACAAATCCCCGTTAACGACAATTACCTTCAAGCCCGTCTGGAAACGGGTAGTGTTTGACACCTGACGCCATCTCACCTTCTGCACCCTATAGGGATAATTTTCAAGAAGTCTCTTTGCATTCGGACAAGAGATGCGGTGTATCTTTATACCTCCTGTTGCCGACACAAATCCAAAGACATCATCTCCAAAGATAGGATTGCAGCATTTGGCCATCTTAAAGCTTATATTGTCGAGTTTGTCACTGATAACCAGATAATCATCCTCCCCTGCATGGCTCGTACTCTTAACCTTTGATGCCATCTGTGCCGCAGCCGTTGCTGCACCGCCCTGAGGGGAGGCGCTTTGTGACGATTCGCTCTCCTGTGTCTGGGCCAAAGAACTCAAATGCTCCTTTATATCCTGCAGGTCAATCTTCTCTTCACTTATACCCATACACAACTCACCTATAGATTTGAGTTTGAAATGTCTGGTAAGTTCCGACAATATATCGTCATTCAGCTCCATTTTCCAGTTCTTCATCCTGCGCTCAAGCATCTCCCTGCCAATACGGCTCTTCTTCCCCTCCTCCTCTTTAAGCTTGCTCTTTATACGTCCGCGTGCCTTTGATGAGACAGCAATATTAAGCCAGTCTGGAGATGGCTTCTGATTCTTGTTGCTCATTATCTCAACTACATCTCCGGTATGAAGCACCTCCCTTATAGATACCACCTTTCCATTAACCTTTGCACCAGAACACTTCACACCTAGGTTTGTATGTATACTGAAAGCAAAATCAAGAATTGTT
Organism: Bacteroidales bacterium; assembly: GCA_017555925.1. Next base: position 8,529 of record JAFZFL010000023.1, read on the forward strand.
GCACCCTTTGGCAGTTCCCTCAAATCACCAGCCGGTGTAAATACAAATATCTCATCAAGGGAGATATTGCTGCCCGAATATGGATTGGGATCAGAACTTTCAAGCATATTCTTCACACTCTTAAGCCAACTGTCAAGACCATGAACACTCTTTATGCCCTTATAGCTCCAGTGAGAGGCGTGGCCATTCTCCGCAACATCATCCATCCTTGCCGTACGTATCTGCACCTCAATCTTTGCCCCATCCTTATTCTCAACAGTTATATGCAATGATTCATAACCATTTGGTTTGGGATAGGTTATCCAGTCGCGCAAACGTGCAGTATCCTGCTTGTACTCTTTTGTCACCTCAGAGAAAATATCCCAACAATAGGCATGTTCAGCCTCTTTGTTGTTTGGTGCATCAACAATAAATCTTATGGCAAAGACATCATAAACCTCTTCAAAAGGGACACCCTGCTTCTGCATCTTCTTCCAGATGGAGTATGCTGTCTTTGTCCTGGCTTTCAACTTGTATGTATACCGTTTTCTTAAAGTCTCTTCAAGAGGCTTTATAAACTGCTCCACAAGTATTTCCCTATCCTTTTCGGTAGCCTTGAGCTTGTTGGTTATGGCCCTGTAGCTTTCCGGGTCGGCATATTTGAAATAAAGATCTTCAAGTTCACTCTTGAGGTTGTATAATCCAAGCTGGTGGGCAAGAGGTATATAGAGCATCATCGTCTCTGTTATCTTGCGTTTTATGCTGCTCTTTGGAAAGAGATCCATATTACGCATAACCTCCAGACGGTCTGCCAGCTTTATGAGGGTTACCCTCGGATCTTTTGAGTATGAGATTATGAGTTTCCTGTAATTTTCGGCCTGAAGCTTTGTATCTTTCGGGGTTATTGAAGAGATGTTGTTCAACCCCTCAACCATAGTCATAATCTCGGCAGAGTAACTCTTTTTGAGTTCCTGAAAAAGTTGGGGATTCTGTCGGGAAGCCTCGTGCAGAAAGACAGCGGCAAGAGCCTCCGGCATAAGACCAATCTCATTTGCAACAATTGAGGCCACTCCCAGCGGATGCTCTATAAAAGGGATTGAATTTGCCCTCATCTGCCCTTCAAGTGCCCTCTCGGCTATTTTATATGCTCCTATAACAAGCTCTCCATCCTTTGGAGGATAGTTGGCTATAATGCTCTGCAATCTACTTTCTGTCATCATTCTCTCTCTTTTCCAGCACCCTTTTCAGGGAGTTCATCTCATCCCTGAATTTTGCTGCGTTCATAAAATCAAGTTCTGCTGCGGCTCTTTCCATCTCTCTCTTAGCTCTGTCAATTGCCTTAGCCAGCTCTTTGCTGTTCATTTTGTCTACAACGGGATCTTCAAGCAACTGGCTCTTTATATCCCGTTCAAACTCCTCTGTATAACGTGTTTTACCCAATACATTACGCTCCTGCTTGGCCACCTGTTTGGGAGTTATTCCATTTGCCTTGTTGTACTCCTGCTGTTTTCTTCTGCGTCTGTTGGTCTCATCTATGGTACGGCGCATAGAGCCGGTAATTGTGTCGGCGTACATAATTACAAGGCCATTGATATTTCTTGCCGCACGTCCTGCTGTTTGTGTGAGGGCAGTTTCGGAACGGAGAAATCCCTCCTTGTCGGCATCAAGAATTGCCACCAGAGATACCTGCGGCAGATCCAGCCCCTCTCTCAAAAGGTTAACACCTATCAGCACATCAAAACGGCCTGCCTGAAAATCCTCAATTATCTCAATCCTCTCAAGGGTATCAACATCCGAGTGAATATAACGGCAACGTACACCTGCTCTCTGCAAATATTTGTCCAGTTCCTCGGCCATACGCTTTGTAAGGGTAGTTACAAGCACCCTCTCATCCTTCTCCACCCTTATTGTTATCTCCTCCAACAAATCATCAATCTGGTTCTTGGTAGGACGCACCTCAATTGGCGGATCAAGCAAACCGGTGGGCCTTACAACCTGTTCAACAATCAGGCCACACGACTTGTCAAGTTCATAAGGGGCAGGGGTAGCACTCACATATACTGCCTGACGGGTTAGCATCTCAAACTCATCAAACTTGAGAGGTCTGTTGTCGGCAGCTGCAGGAAGACGGAAACCATACTCTATAAGAGTCTCCTTTCTTGATCTGTCGCCCCCATACATAGCCCTTATCTGAGGTATTGTAACGTGGCTCTCATCAATAAATGTCAGATAGTCATCCGGAAAATAATCCAACAGGCAGAATGGCCTTGTTCCGGCAGAACGCCCGTCGAAATAACGCGAATAATTCTCAATGCCTGAACAATATCCTATCTCCTTTATCATCTCCAGATCATACTCTGTCCTCTGCTTGAGTCTCTTGGCCTCAAGATGCTTTCCTATATCGTGTAGATAATCACACCTGGCCACAAGATCATCCTGAATATTATGCACAGCACTCTTTGTCCGCTCCTTGGTTGTTACAAATATATTTGCCGGATAGATTGAAATTTCATCAACAAACTCAACCGACTGTCCGGTAAGCGGATCAAACATCTCTATCTCCTCAACCTCATCTCCAAAAAAGAGAATACGGCAGGCATTATCTCCGTATGCCAGGAAAATATCCACACTGTCGCCCTTCACACGGAATGTTCCTCTCTTGAAATCGGCATCATTCCTGCTGTAAAGCCCCTCCACCAGATTATACAGGAACTTTGTACGGCTCAACAGATCACCTCTCTTTACAACAATAGTATTTGCGTGGAAATCGGCAGGATTGCCTATACCATAAAGGCAAGAGACACTTGAAACCACAATCACATCCCTTCTGCCGCTCAACAATGCGCTTGAACAGCTCAAACGCAACTTCTCTATCTCATCATTAATGCTCAGATCCTTCTCAATATAGGTATCTGTTACAGGCATATATGCCTCAGGCTGGTAATAATCATAATATGAAACAAAATACTCCACTGCATTCTCCGGAAAGAACGACTTGAACTCTCCATACAACTGCGCTGCAAGAGTCTTGTTATGACTCAACACCAACGCCGGACGGTTAAGCCTCTCTATGACATTTGCCATAGTAAAGGTCTTACCAGACCCCGTCACACCCAAAAGAGTAACCGCATCAGTCCCCTCCTTCAAGGCCTTTGAAATCTCCTCAATGGCAGCCGGCTGATCACCCATGGGCTTATATGCAGAGTGAATTTTAAAATCCATATTCCCTTCCCGACAGATTATCTGCCTTTATATCTCTATTTCTCCAATTTCTTACAATACTTCAGGTAATCCTCAATTCCCTCCCTCACCTTCTTCATCATCTCTTTCTGAAATTTTGGATTTATTATCTTCTCCTCATCCGGAGCGTATGAAAGGAAGAGTGTCTCAACGAGAACTGCAGGATACTCTGTTGGCGCATTCAAAGAGAAATTGAAATTGCCTACAAGTCCGAACAGATCAACTCCCTCTATCTCCAACAAGTTGTCAAGGATAGTTCTTGCAAGCTCCCTGTTCTGTATATGCTTGTAGTATGTGCTTGTTCCATGGGCCGAGCCTCCGGCAGCATTACAGTGAATGGAGATAAGAAGATCTATATTATTGTCAAGAAATATCTTTTTTCTCTCCGGCATAGTCAAGCCATAATCTGCAGTACGGCTCATTACAACCGTTGCCCCCTTTGATTCAAGCTGCTCTTTGAGCATATATGCCATGGCAAGATTAAGCTCCTTCTCCATTTTACGGCTGTTGCGGGCAATAGCGCCATTGCTCTCAGGTCCGCCGTGACCGGCATCTATACCTATTGTCATACCCTTCAATGAAAATTCCGGAGCATGCTTGATTTTTACTATAAGATTATTCCCTTCATAAGCAGCTGAGTACCCCCATGATGTCTTGCTCTTAAGGTTGGCAATTACAGTAAGCACATCAGAATCTGACTGAACAACATCCACACTCTCTATTGCCTTCAAATCAAGATATTGGGTAACCCAGTTGGAGTTATTCTGAACACCAAAGAGTTCAATTATCAATTGGCGCGGATTTGCACTCTCCCTTATTATGTATGGTTTTCTTGTTGGCAAACCAATCTTTATACGGTCATAATTACCCTCATTTGCCACATTCATTGAACCTGATGCACAAACATCAAGGGAAGCCATATCCTCAACAAGAGTATCGGCAACCATATCCATAGGCACAAATGCATATCTGTTGGAACTCAAATTCACCTTGTATAACGTCTCTGTTGCATCCTCAACTTTAAGCACAACATCCTTATTTATAAAACCCATCTTTGAACCGCCCAATCTGTCCTTGCCACAACTCGAGTTGAAATAGGCACCTTCAAGTGTTGTAACTGTTTTCTGCGGTTGCTGTGCAGCCAAAATGAAGGGAGAAGCTACTCCCGCCAATATTGAAATAAAAAATAACTTGTTCATATACAATATTTTACTAATAAAACAAAACTTGTCAGAAATGAGCCTTAAATATACGAATTTTATACGTAAAGAGAACATAATTTCAAACCTTTTGTTATGTAAAGAAAAAAAGTAGCCATGAAAATATCACATATAACTGCAAGAGAAATTTTTGATTCGCGCGGCAACCCCACAATAGAGGTTGATGTAACACTTGACTCGGGGGGATTTGGAAGAGCCGGTATCCCGTCGGGAGCCTCAACAGGCACAAATGAGGCATTGGAACTAAGAGATTCCAAAAGTACAAGGTTGGGTGGAAAGGGTGTTACAGAAGCGGTAAATAATGTAAACAAAATTATTGCACCTGAACTTATAGGGGCAAATGCACTGCATCAGAGAGCAATAGACAATATTCTTGTAAGTCTCGACGGCACAAGGAACAAATCACGTCTTGGAGCAAATGCTATTCTGGGAGTATCGCTTGCTACGGCAAAAGCGGCTGCCTCACACCTCAAACTGCCCCTTTTCAAATATATAGGGGGCGTAAATGCCCATATACTGCCAATGCCTATGATGAATATTATAAATGGCGGCTCCCATTCAGACGCTCCAATTGCATTTCAGGAGTTTATGATCAGACCTATAGGTGCTGCCACTATCAAAGAGGCTATAGAGATTGGCTCAAATGTATTTCATACACTCAAGAGACTCCTTCAAAAGGCGGGTTACAACACCGGAATTGGAGATGAGGGAGGATATGCACCGCTTCTGGCAAGTGCAGAGGATGCCCTTAATTTTATTCTCAGGGCTATTCAGAATGCCGGATATATTCCATCCAAAGATGTTACAATAGCGCTTGATTGCGCCGCATCTGAATTTTACACCTCCGCAGGCATATACGATTATACACTATTTGAGGACAAGGGAGGGGTAAAGCTCACTTCAGAAGAGCAGGTTAACTATCTTGAAACCCTGATAGAAAAATACCCTATCGACTCCATTGAGGATGGTATGGCCGAGAATGACTGGGATGGCTGGAGATTGCTTACACAACGCATTGGAAACAGATGCCAGCTTGTTGGAGATGACCTTTTTGTTACCAACACCAAATATATAAAGAGAGGTATTGACAGCAAATGTGCCAATGCAGTTCTCATAAAGATGAACCAGATTGGCACAATAACCGAAACGCTCGATGCAATTGAACTTGCCCGTAAAAACGGCTACAGGACAATTATCTCACACCGTTCGGGCGAAACCGAAGATACCTCAATTGCAGATATAGCCGTTGCCACAAACTGCGGCCAGATAAAAACAGGCTCACTCAGCCGCACAGACCGTATTGCAAAATATAACCGTCTGATACGGATTGAAGAGATGCTGCAATAAAATGAATCCTTCACTACAAATAAACAATATCCCACTATTGCAAATAGGTAGCTATCCCGCCGCTTATTTGCAATAGAGATATTTCACACAATTTTGTATTGTATCTTGCTGTAAGAATACGCTCTTCTGCATCCAAAAGGCTCTTTTGCGCCTCTCTCATCTCTATTCCCGACAGATCACCCAA
>JAFZFL010000024.1 GCA_017555925.1 Bacteroidales bacterium
CTTTAAATTAGTGTATCATAAGTTTTGTATGGGGAAGCGCTTTCAATCACTTGACTTTTTGCGTGGCGTATCAATCTTTGGAATGATATTCAGTGCCATAATCCCGTATGGCGTTCTTCCAGCCTGGATGTATCATATACAGAATCCGCCTCCAACTCATTCTCTTGATATTAGTGTGGCCGGCATAGGATGGGTAGATCTGGTATTTCCAATATTCATTTTCTGTATGGGAGTGGCCATTCCGTTAAGCCATACAAAATATACAAAAGTTATATTTGTAAGATTCCTGAAGTTATGGCTCTTCTCGTATCTATATGTGCTGCTCAACTATTCCAATGTTGGGGGCTTCTGGCCTCAGTTCTTTACGCTTGCCGGTTTTGTGGCGCTATTTCTTGTTTATTATAAGGCACCGGTCTCTTCTTCTGCCAGTTTGAGAGTATTGGGGCTTGTTTTGCTGGTTGCAGTATTGGCGGTTGGCCATTTCTGTTTTGGAGAGGTGATAAGTCTGCACAGACGTGGAATAATTATATTCCTTCTGGCCTTTCTCTATCTTTTTGGGTCACTGATATGGTATTTTACCCGTAACAGAACAGGTTTGAGGCTCTTGATATTTGCACTGCTTTTTATCTTTACCCATATAACCCGTCTGCTTGACTGGCCTTCAATAACATACGCCAATCCCAACGTGCGCTGGTGGTTCAATATGGAGTATCTCTATTTTCTGCTACTTCTTCTTCCGGCAACAATTGTGGGGGATCTTCTAAATGCTGGAAGCTGCAAACCTGATGGGGTACAAGAACCTTTATGCACAGATGCAGGGAGAAAAACTCCAATTTTGGAACACCTGTTCTACCCCTCAATGCTTCTGTTTGTCATATGGCAATGCTATGCCCTCTATATGAATATTACAATGGCCAACCTTGTGGTGAGTCTTCTCTATTTTGTTACAGTGGTTTGGCTGTCGGGAAGATACTTTAAAGGGAGAAGAGGGTTATTGCTAATGGCCGGGGCGCTTATAGTGTGGGGTGTACTCTTCTCTGTAATTGAGGGAGGAGTCAAAAAAGTACCTTGCACAATATCTTATTGTCTTGTAACCTGCGGAATATCAATACTTTTATTGCAAGTGGCAGACTATATTTGCAAGTGGGTGCCCAACTCCATATTTGTGAAAATTTTCTCTGGGGCAGGGCAGAATCCATTGATGGCCTATGTGGCATTTGACTCATTTATGGTGCCACTAATGAAAGCCACAGGGATAATTACCCTATACACCTCCCTCTATTCGGGTCCCGACGGTAATGCTGCACTTGGAGTATTGCGTGCCGCCGCCGCCGTACTCCTCACAATGTGGGGCGTGAGCATCCTCAGCCGAAAAGGCATTTTCTGGAGGGCGTGAAAGTTTGTTGCAGCAGGAACTTGGTATAGAATTTTTTAGTCTATTGTAATAAGACCACTTGGAATGGTCATCTGAATCTCTCTGTTTTCTGCGTCAAAAGCTGTAATGAGTGATTCCTGGAATGGGATAAGAATTGACTCGTGCTCGGTTGATGAATTCTCTGCCAGTGCCGAGTATATGCCCTCGGCAAGTTCAACCTCTATGCACGGGTTGTTAGGGTAGTTGTAGTATGCGGTTATCTCTCCAATGAATCGATCCTCTTCATTGAACAGGGCAAATCCTGTGATGTATGCTTCAAAATTCTCCTGCGCAAAACTCTCAAGAGCCTCCTGATCTGCGCTGCTGCTCTCTATGAAGATGGTTCTCTTTACAAGCTCTTCTGAGTGGGCCATATCATTTACAGTGCTGAACTTTACAATTGCACCGGAGTTGCCTTTAGGGGTGAAGCGTGTAATAAAAAAAGGAACCGGCAACTCATCAAAATAGATGAATACCGGTTCTTTACGATTTAAATCCTCCAACAAATCCGAAGTAAGTTTTACAACAACCTCGCCATTTGTATTATAAGATTTTACAATTTGTGCTACTGCTATCGGAGAAGCCAATTTGCCTTTGTTAGCCATCAGGCTTTTTGTTTTTGATGCTTTAGCACTCATTGTACAGGCCTTAATAATTAAGCCTCAACTGCCTCTGCTGGAGCCTCAGTGTTCTCAGCCTCTGCTGCAGCAGCTGCTGCCTCTGCCTCAGCTTTAGCTGCTGCCTCAGCTGCCTCAGCCTCTGCTTTTCTCTTGGCAATCTCTGCTGCTCTCTCTGCGTTAACTTTAGCCTCAGCCTCTAGAGCTGCTTTCTTAGCTGCGTTTGCGCTTTGGATCAAGCCAGTTTTCTTGTTGCTGATTTTAGCCTCTTTCTCTGCTACCCAAGCATTGAATTTAGCATCTGCCTGCTCTTGAGTAAGAGCACCTTTAGCAACACCACCGTTAAGGTGTTTCTTAAGAAGGATACCTTTGTAAGAAAGAATTCTGCGGCAAGTATCAGTTGGTTGTGCACCAACGTTCAACCAATACAAAGCTCTCTCATCGTTCATAACGATAGTTGCAGGATTTGTGTTAGGATTGTATGTTCCAATCAACTCAATGAAGCGACCATCACGTGGTGCTCTAGTGTCCGCTGCTACAATGTGGTAGAAAGCATAGTTCTTTTTACCGTGGCGGGCCAAACGAATTTTAACAGCCATTTACTGTACGAATTTAAAAATTAATAATTTTTTTAACGTCCTAATCTTCTCGAGAAAAGGTGCGCAAAGATATGGATATTAGAACAATTCTCCAAAAAATATTAAAATTTGTCTTTGGACCGGGCCGTAGCCGTTATTTGAGCGTCACCTCCACTACAACCGGATTGGATTCCTCTGTAGGTTTTGCTGCTCTCTTTGTCAAAAAGGATGTAGAAAGTCCTTTCCAATCTGGACAAAGAAGAACTGTTGGGCATAAGGCACTTTAACAAGATTGTCTGTAATAGTGTAAAGTGTATCTGTCAATTGGTTTGCAAGGGCAATTGACTTTCCGCAGTCTATGTAAATCTGGTCGGCAGTGGAAATACGGTATGTGCCCATAGTTTTATCATAGGTACTGCTCAAGAACATAGATTCTGAAAATTTTTGTTTTTTCAGTATATTACCGTCCAAGTCAATTATAAATCCGTAATGTTCAAAACTCTTTGAATTCTGTTTGGCAAAAAAATCTGATTGTTGCCTATAAATGCAATCCCCTTACAAACGCTCATTTGGGGTAAATCAAATGGCAAATTCTTGACAAACTTGCTCCGCTCTCAGACAAAATAAAAACAGGTTGCTCGTTTTTTAAATAGAGCAACCTGTTTTTATAACCTAAATCTAACCTATGAAAAAACTATTTGTCTTAAGTATTTGCAAAGGGTGCGCCAAACTTTGTTATAATTGTGAGAAATTGGGGTAATTTATAAGAAACAGGCAGCATTTACTTTTTGAACAGGGTGAGCAGACTTTTGTTTTTTGAGATTACATAGGTTACATATATAAGTATTCCAATGGTGCCGTCGGTGAGGCGTATGGCAAGCAGCCAGCCGTTGGTAAGGGTGGTTTTTGCCTCAAGAATGTTATTTATGGTGCTTATGGCCAGAAAAATGAATATTCCAGCATATATGTAGCTGCAAATGGTTTTCCATTTGTATGGGATGGGGTAATATTTGTTGCCGAGCCACAAGCTGTAGAGAAGCATTGCAAGGCCGCTCAATACGTGAGCCCATACAGATGCCCAATAGGAGAAGTGGGGCATGAATATAATGTTTATGAGGGCGGTTACTGCAAGGCCGGCAAGTGTTATGTTTATTGCGTAGCGGGTGTGTCCGCTCAGTTTGTACCACATTGATACGTTAAAGAGTATGCCCAGAAGCATATACGAAATAAGCATAAGCGGAACGGTATCAAGAGCGCCTCTGAAGTCTTTGCCCAACAAGAGACCTATAATATCCATATATAATAGTACTCCAAGGAAAATGAGCATACAGAATGCTACAAAATACTCCATAACTTTTGCATACATCTCTTTTGAGCCTCTCTCCTTTTCGCGTGCAAAGAAGAATGGTTCGGCAGCATAGCGGAACATCTGTACAAAGAGGTTCATTATTACAGCAAGTCTTACTGCAGCCTGGTAGACTCCCAAGTCGCTTCTCCATAGAGCGCCTTCAGGGGCAAAGAAGCGGAAGAGTATTCTGTCGAGACTATCATTAAGAATGCCCGGCAGCCCGGCTATCATCAGAGGCAGGGAGTATGTGAGCATCTGTTTGAGCAGCTTGTTGTTTATTGTAATCTTAACCTTAAGCAGGTCTGGGATGAAAAGCAGAGTGCATATTATACAGCTGAGCATTACAGCAAACACTATATATACGAAGTTTGGCTCTGCAGGTATGAATCCTGTAATCCAGGAGCCGGGATTGGCCGCCAGGTATGATGGTAATGTAAGGAACAGCAGCAGGTTGAAGCCAAGTTCACTAACTATTTTTATTGTTTTGAAGATGGCAAATTTAAAGGCTTTCTGCTGGTATCGCAATCTTGCAAAAAGGATAGCTGTAACAGAGTCGAGGGCAAGGATAGCACCTGCGTATATTACCATTTTGGGGTAGAGGCCATAACCCATTGCATTGGAGAGCGGTCCTGCAAAAATGAGCATAAGCAGAAAGAATATGCCCGATGTGGAGATTACTGTTCCCAATGCCGTTGAGAATGGAGTCTCCGGGTTGGGAAGGGCTCTTGAATTGTTGTCCCGGGCACTTTGTGCGTTACGTATATTATTGGCAAACTTGAAGCAGCCGGTTTCAAGTCCAAATACAAGTACAACCTGAAGAACGGCTATATATGACATTATTTCTGCATAGGCACCGTAGCTCTCTGTGGAGAGTACTCTTGTATAAAGCGGAACAATCAGGAAGTTGATCATTCTCGCAAGTATGGTGCTTAATCCATAAATGGCAGTCTCCCCTGCCAGTTTTTTTATTGCATTGGCCATCTCTCTGTTAAAAATATTGTGTGCAGGAACATTGCTCCTGCAGAAATATATCAGGCAAACCTACTCCAAGGAGTTCTTGCCAAAGATAAGGAATCCAATATTCAACTGCGGATACCATTTGTACTCTCCCTTCTGGTAATAGGTTACAGAGAAAGAGGCCGGTCCTATTGGAGTATGCCATACCAAAGCGGCATTTGCCAGAAAAGCCCCTTCAGGGAATGGTCCGGAGTATGTGTATCTGCCGTTTTCAGTCTCATATATAAGTTTATATGGCTGAAAATATGAGATATTGGTATGCAAAAATAGTGTTTTTGTAAATAATATCACAGGAAAAATGCCAATACCTGCAAAAGAGTTTGCTCTATATCCCTCCATTATAAGAGTGTTGTTGTGTGGTACGGGTTTGAAAGCAGGCATATAGAGAAGGGTAGATATATAGTTGGACATATTGTTGGGGTTAGACAGAGTAACCTCCGCTACATAGCCAAGGCTCAAATGGCGTCCTATATTAAAATACCTTTCGGAGAATGCTCTGAAGAATATCTGACTATGGTTGTGGGTGGCTGTGGGGGAGTGGCTCTCCCCAATATTTTGCAGAGTTGCTCCTGCCCTGAATTTTTCGGCAATAAAGTTATACCTTACATACAGCTCCTCCTTGCTTCCGGATGAGGGATACAGATGGTGGTTTCTTGTATCGTGTTCTATGCCAATGATGGGGGAGAAGAGAGTTATGTATGATCTGTCGGGATAATCAGATGGGGTATAACTGTCTGTCTGATAATAGGAGAGCCTGTTTCGGGCAATAATTGATGACACCTTGAGCATCAGATTATTCTTAATGTTGACAGGTGTTACAAAATTGCTCCGTATGCCCATTTCGAGCTGTTGTACATTTGGTGGCAGCTTGTAGGGCTTAAAGAGTCGCTGGTTGCCGTTGTAGTAGTCAAATTGTTGCACAAAAAGCTCAGCAGAATAGTAGGCAAGGGGTTGCAGAGATATATTGTGCCTCCATGTAAGATTGCCCCCTTTATACAGTTTGCCCAAATTCAATGAGGCTCCAAGACTCCATGGCCTTCCCGACAGATGATTATAGGAGACTCCTGCGTAGAATTGGTTGAGCGATGAGGTTGACAGATTGCCCCCAATTGCAATTTTCAGTGGAGCGGTAGTTGTAACCTTGAACTCCAGAGGGATGATTGAGTCTCCTTTGGAAGGTAAAGTGTAGTACGGGAAAAAAGTATTCAGTAGTCCACTGTAAGCTGCTCTGTAATAGCCGCTTTTAAGTTCACTGAAGGGGATGTTGCAGGTGGAGTCTTTTACAAGGGACTCTTTTATGAATCTCTCTTGGGAGGGTGTGAGTTCCCCGGATATTTTAATGTCGGGACTGAAATTTAGCCCTTTGATTTTTGCTTTGAAATGGAGGCGGAGAGAGTCAACTTCTCCTTGCGTGCGCTCTCTGTAGAGAGTGTAACCCGGCAATGATGCCCCGTTACTTGCATATTTTAACCTCTCCTTGATGCCGGAGATATAGAGTTGCGCATTTTCATACCCCATCTTTGCTATCTCTGTGGCGCTCGCAAAATCCATAAGGCCAAAGGGGTATTTCATTCCAATGACAAGACCCTTCTCTGGTGGAATATCGTAATCTGTAGGAATGACAAAGAGATTGGAAACTTGGGAGTAGATGTCATCTGCATCTGCAATTACATCATCTCCAGCGCATTTGACTCCAATAATAAGATCTGGCCTATATCTTTCATACATAATCTCCCATGGAAAATTATTGTA
>JAFZFL010000025.1 GCA_017555925.1 Bacteroidales bacterium
CAATCTTCATTGCCTTTTTTTCAGCCCTTGTCTGTGGATAACAGTTGTTGCTCGCTGCAACAGTAATGGCTAGCAAAATAATAAGAAATCTTTTCATAACTAACATGTTTCTATGTAAAAACAGGTTGTAAAGATATAAAAAATGTCTTTTGTCAGATAATTATATAGGAATAATTGGTAAATTGACAAAAAGTAACTAAAATTGTAGAAATTTTTGTATAAAAAATAAATAATGGCCGAAAAATTAATATCACAAATTCCTGAGGGGCCTTTGGCTGAAAAATGGACTAAGCATAAGGCTCAAATTCGCGTAGTTAGTCCGGCTAATAAGCGCAAATTAGAAATTATAGTAGTAGGTACCGGTTTGGGTGGTGCTTCTGCTGCTGCTTCATTAGGCGAACTTGGATACAATGTAAAAGTTTTCTGCATCAGCGATTCACCTAGACGTGCTCACTCTATTGCTGCTCAAGGTGGTATTAACGCTGCAAAGAACTATACTAACGATAATGACTCAATTTATCGTTTGTTTTATGACACAATCAAAGGTGGAGACTACCGTGCAAGAGAGGCAAACGTATACCGTTTGGCTGAGGTAAGTAACAACATTATTGACCAGTGCGTTGCTCAAGGTGTTCCTTTTGCAAGAGATTATGGCGGATTATTGGATAACCGTTCTTTTGGTGGTGCACAGGTTAGTAGAACATTCTATGCACGCGGCCAAACCGGTCAGCAGCTTCTATTGGGAGCTTATGCTGCATTGAACCGCGCAGTTGCCAAAGGTTCTGTAAAATCTTATCCTCGACATGAGATGTTGGATCTTGTGCTTATCAACGGTGAGGCTAAGGGTATCATTGCAAGAAACATTGAGACCGGTAAAATTGAGAGATTCGGTGCTCATGCTGTTGTAATTGCTACAGGCGGTTACGGTAACGTATTCTTCCTTTCTACAAATGCAATGAACAGTAACGGTTCATCTGCATGGCAGTGTTACAAGAAGGGTGCATTCTTCGGAAACCCATGTTTTGCACAGATTCACCCAACATGTATTCCTGTTCATGGAACCCAACAGTCAAAACTTACTCTAATGAGTGAGTCATTGAGAAATGATGGTAGAATTTGGGTACCTAAAAAGAAAGAGGATGTAGAGAAACTTAGAAAGAAACAAATCAAACCTTCTCAAATAGCTGAAGAGGATAGAGATTACTATTTGGAGAGAAGATATCCTGCATTTGGTAACCTTGTACCTCGTGACGTTGCATCAAGAGCTGCAAAAGAGCGTTGCGATGCCGGTTATGGTGTAAATGAGACAGGATTGGCTGTATTCTTGGATTTCAAATCTGCAATTGAAAGATTGGGTGAGAAGACTATTACCGAGAGATATGGTACCCTGGTCCAGATGTATGAGAAGATTACAGATACAAATCCATACAAAGAGCCTATGATGATTTATCCTGCTATCCACTACACAATGGGTGGTATTTGGGTAGATTACAACTTGCAGACAACAATTCCTGGTTTGTATGCAATTGGTGAGGCTAACTTCAGTGACCATGGTGGAAACCGTCTTGGTGCATCAGCTTTGATGCAGGGTCTTGCTGACGGATACTTTATCCTTCCTTACACTATCGGAGATTACTTGTCACATAAATTTGCTGAGGCTAAAACTGATATCAATCACCCTGCATTTGCAGAGGCTGAGAAAGCAGTTGTAGACAAGATCAACAAATTGTTGGGCATTAAAGGTAAGAGAACCGTTGATGAGATTCATAAAGAGCTTGGTCTTATCATGTGGGATTATGTTGGAATGGCAAGAAACGAGGCTGGTCTTAAGAAAGCTATCGGACTTATTAAAGATCTTAAGAAAGAGTTCTGGAGCAATGTATACGTTGCAGGTGAGAATGGAGAGTTCAACCAGGAACTTGAAAAAGCACTTCGTTTGGCAGACTTCCTTGAGATGGGTGAGTTGATGGCAATTGACGCACTTCATAGAAAAGAGTCTTGCGGTGGTCACTTCCGTGAGGAGATGCAAACAGAGGATGGTGAGACAAAACGTGATGATGAGAACTTCATGTATGTTGCAGCCTGGGAGTATAAAGGCGAGGATGTTGAGCCTGAACTACACAAGGAGGCACTTAACTACGAGTTTGTAAAACCATCAACAAGAAACTATAAAGACTAAGAAAAGTAATAAGATATGGATTTAACATTAAAAGTTTGGCGTCAGAAAAACGCAAAGGAAAAGGGACATTTCGAGACTTATCAAGTTAAGAATATCTCTCCTGACAGTTCATTCTTGGAGATGATGGATATCCTTAACGAGCAATTGATTAAGGAGAACATAGATCCTGTTGCAGTGAACAAGGGATGCAAATCAAGCGGCCCGGTTAGCTTTGACCACGATTGTCGTGAGGGTATCTGCGGTGCTTGTTCATTATACATCAATGGTAGAGCACATGGTCCGGACAATGATATTACAACCTGTCAGTTGCATATGCGTAAATTCAAGGATGGTGATACAATCACTATTGAGCCTTGGAGAAGTGCAGGTTTCCCTATCATCAAGGACTTGGTAGTAAACAGAAATGCATTTGACCAGATTCTTCAAGCTGGTGGTTTCGTTTCAGTAAATACAGGTGGAGTTCCAGATGGAAACGCTATTCCAATTCCTAAAAAAGATGCAGATGAGAGTATGGATGCCGCTTCTTGTGTAGGTTGTGGAGCATGTGTTGCCACATGTAAGAACGGATCTGCAATGTTGTTCGTTTCTGCAAGAGTAAGTTCATTGGCTCTGCTTCCTCAAGGTAAAATTGAGGGTGCAAGAAGAGCGAAAGCTATGGTTGCAAAAATGGATGAGTTGGGCTTTGGTGCTTGTACAAATACACGTGCATGTGAAATGGAGTGCCCTAAAGGTATTTCAGTATCAAATATCGCACGTTTGAACAGAGAGTTCCTTTGTGCAAAACTTAAAGACTAATTAGCGATATAATTTTAAGAAAAGCCAGGTTTTTAAAACTTGGCTTTTTTTATTGCTAAAATTAGAACCATAGTAGCCAATAATCTGTTTTTTGTATATATTTGTACCTCTGTAATTAACACTTTCAACTATGGAGTTTTTTGCAATTTCTAACAATATTCCTGTCTTTATCTCTGATACGCAAAAGGGAGATGAAATATTAGTTCTGTTGCATGGATATTTGGAAACTCACTATATATTTTCGGAGTTTGTAGAGCTTCTTGAAAAGAAATATAGGGTTATTTCAATTGATTTGCCCGGACATGGTCTGTCGGGATCAAACAGTGAGGTAAACAGTATGGAATTTTGTGCAGCAGTTGTGGTTGAGGTAATGGACAAGTGTAAAGTTGGGAGGGCATTTGTTGCAGGTCATTCAATGGGCGGTTATGTTGCACAGGCTTGTATGGAGTTGTATCCCGACAGGTTTAAGGGACTTGTATTATTAAATTCTGTTCCATTTCCGGATTCTGAAGAGAAAAAGGCCGACAGGGAGAGGGAGATTTCTTTGATACAGTCATCCATGCTCAATAGAATTGCAGAAATCAGCATCCCAAAGATGTATGATTCAGATAATTTGAGAAATCTTGATGAGAAGATTCAGGAGACAATAGAGTTATGTGAAACTCATGATCCAAAGGGTATTGTTGCGTCGTTGCGCGGAATGATGCAGAGAAAAGATTATTCTCCATTCATTAAGGGTTTGGCGGGAAAGACCCCTACCCTATTCATTTATGGCAATAAGGATAAGTTTAATCCTATTGAGCGCATAAATTCCATTATAGACGAATTCCAGGGTATAGATATAAGGATTATCCAGGATACGGGCCATAACTCATTTATTGAAAAGCCTGAGGATACGATGGAAATATTGGAGAGATTTATAGAGAATTCAAAATAACAGAAAAGAGACGCAAAAATCAGTTTTTTGCGTCTCTTTTGTCTCTGTCGGGAAGCAACTATTTGGTTACCTCTGCAGCTTTAATATACTCAACCACTTTTTCAATAGGAAGAGCCTTAACCTCCTTCCCTTGATATCCTTTAATATCTTCTGCCGCAAACAATGCATTCCATAGTGCCTCTGCTGTAGCCTCAATTGTAGCAAGGAAAAGGGCACTCATATCATCATTGTGCAGTAGAGTCGGATTATATTTTTCACTCTTTTCATTAATAAGGTTATCCGGACAGACAGACATTGCTATTACATAGTCGCCGCTGCCGTTTGAAGCAATTCCACCTGTTTTTGCAAGACCCATCATAGCTCTTTTTGCCATTCTTTCGAGGTTGCGGGCGTCTACTGGAGCATCTGTAATGACAACCATCATACAAGAGCCATCAACATCCTGCATCACATTCTTCAGGAATTGGTAGTGTTCAAGCAGTTGCCCAATCTGTACACCCGCAATTTCAAGCACACCACCATAATTTGATTGCACCAGTACACCTACGGTATAACCTCCCAGACTCTTTGGTAAAACTCTCGATGCTGTTCCAATGCCTGCCTTGAAACCAAAACTTACAGTTCCAACACCGGCTCCTACACACCCCTCCTCTACCGGACCACTTTTTGCCTTTGAAAGAGCCTCCAGCACATTCTCTTTGGTTATATATCTTGCTCTTATATTATTGAGTCCGCCGTCGTTGGTCTCTCCCACTAC
>JAFZFL010000005.1 GCA_017555925.1 Bacteroidales bacterium
AGCACAGCCATAAAATTATCTCCATACCCCAAACCGTGGCATATACCTGCTGCAATCGCATAAATATTTTTCAACGCTGCAGAGTATTCAACGCCATATATATCTGTACCCGGAGTGGTTTTTATGTAGTCACATACAAACACATCACAAAGGGCCCGTGCCACCTCCGCATGTTTGCTTGTAAGGGTAAGATATGACAATCTCTCCATTGAGACCTCCTCGGCATGGCAAGGACCGCTTATCACACCAATTCTATCAAAAGGAATCTTATAATACTGGTTGAAATATTCGGCAACTGTAAGGTTCTTTTCATCCACAAAACCTTTGATTGCCGAGATTATAAATTTGTTCTCAAGAGATACCTTGAGGTTTGACATTGTATTTATGAAGTAGGCCGACGGGGTACAAAAAACAATCACATCCGAATTTTCAACAACCTCATTTATATCTGTTGTCATGTTCAATCTGTCGGGATCCAGATGTACAGATTGCAAATAGAATGGATTGTGGGCGGTTTTCTTTATCTTCTCTATCTTTTTTTCATCTCTAAGATACCAATATATGCTCTGCTGGTGATTGAGCAGAAGTTTTATGAGTGCTGTAGCCCAACTTCCGCTGCCAACCATAGCATATCTCAAATTTGGTCTTTCAAAAAATGTCTTCATAGCAAGTATCAGTAGTACACACGATTTTACAAAGATAACCTTTTATTCCTATAAAAACTAATTTAATTGCACCACATCAGAGGCTATTTCAAAGTTGAATCAGATAGGAAACCAAATAAATACAGCTGCATCCCAAAGTGCATGCGAAATAATTATGGCAGGAAAATGTACTGGGTAAAATCTGTATAATGCACCCCATACCAGACCGGCAACCATTGCAGCCATTGTAAGCATGAAGTTGCATGACCCTGCATGCACAAGGGTATACACGGCTGTTGTAACAACAAAGCCCATATTTGCTCCCCATCTTCCCGACAGGCTCTTTTGTACATATCCCCTCCAGAATATCTCCTCAGCAGGACCAATGATAAAGAGCATCAGGAGTGTGAGCAGCAAAGCAGATTCACCCTCCTTTATGCTGTAGATAAGATCAACCTGACCTCGTGCAAAATTGAAAAGCAGTTGCGACAGCTTGTCCCCTACCCAAAAAAGAGACCATAACAACACTGCAATAGCAGCACCCAAAACAAGCTCCTTAAATGAAAACTTTATCTGTTTCCACCATGCCCCGCCAAAAATTGTGGCCAATCCGGTAAGAATAAGGGCAGAACCCGTCATTACCCACCAGAAGTTGACATATGGAGCAGTAATTGGAGAGAACATCACACTCCATAAAACGGTTGCAATAACAATGGTTACAAATACCCTCTTTACAACAACATCAAAAATCAAAGCCATACCATCTTAAAAAAGCGGAGATAATAAATGAGATTGAAAGCAGCATACTGAACATAAGTTGCAATTGCGCAGTTTTTTCATCAAGATTTTTAATGGCATCCATCCCTTCGCTTTGAAAACGCATTGCCATAGAGATATTTTTGAGAGCTGTTCCAACAGCTGCCAATACAAAGAGCGTCATTAAAGGGAATACTCCTGCAACCGCGCATACAGCAACAAAGAGGAATGGAAAGAGAGCCTCAAATGAGTAAATAATTGCAGATGCCCTTATTCCCACCTTCATTGCCAATGTTTTAATGTTGGCACGCTTGTCATGGCGCATATCACGCATATTGTTTGCATGGAGAATACCCACTGTAATCAATCCTACAGGAAGTGAGAGCCAGCATACTCCCCACTCCAGCTCACCCGTTGCAACAAAAGAGGTGCCCAACAACGGCAACAGCGAGTAGTTAAAGAATATGTCTATATCTCCAAGTGCCCTGTATTTCATCCACGGATAGAGTAACGTAAGTACAAAGCCCGCAAATCCAAAATAGAGCACAGGCAAGCCATAGCTATAAGTCAGAAGCAGACCCGAAGTCACTGCTATAGTCAAAAGTAGAATTGAAAACTTCTTTATCTCCCCCGGCTCAAACTCTCCACTTGTTATAGAGGTTCCACCAATTGTATCTCCGGCATCAACGCCTTTCACATAATCATTATAATCGCTCCATGTATTTCCTGCTGCATGAAAAACCACTATTGTGGCCAATACCCAAATAACACCCAACCAATCAGGTTCATTACCATTCCAGAACAAATAGGCTGCAGATACCAATATAGGCATTGCAGATGCAGGAAAAGACCATGGCCTGGCAGAAATCAACCAAGCCTTTAAAGAATGATTTTTTATCACAATCAAAATATTAAGTCTTACTACCTCTTTTCTTTATGTTTTTTATCCGGACCGGGACCTTTCCTGCCTCTATCCATACCACGCCTCTCCTGCGAGTCCAGAATCTCCCTAAATTTCACTTGTTGTTCAGGAGTTAATATCTCCATAATTTTAGCATTCAGCTGCTCCCTTTCGGCCTTCATCTGCTGCATCATGGTCTCTCTGTCGGGACGCTGGCCATTCTGCATTTCTTTATGACGTTTGGCCATACGCTCCTCCATCTGCTCCTTGTATATGGTCTCAATCTTTGCTGCCTGCTCCTTTGACAAATCAAGCTGTTTTGTAAGTCTGGCAACCTCTCTTTTAGCCATTTCTTCAGGATTCATTCCTTGCGGTCCCATGCCAGGTCCCATACCCGGAGGCGGCATTTCGCCATAATATTGTCCATACACGGAGTTGCCTGCAATAACCATTGTAACAACCATCAAAACTGCAAAAACTCTTTTCATTTTCTTTAAATTTGTTTTATCTCTTTTATGCCTGATATCCGGTATCCTCCAAAAGGTCGGAGGCAAGTGCGGCATCTACAGCAAGTTTGTCACATCTTTCATTCTCCGGATGACCGGCATGACCCTTTATCCAGAAGAAAGAGACCCTGTGTTTTTTATAGACTTTCAAAAAGCGCTCCCACAAATCAGGATTCTTCTGCTTTTCCAACCCTTTGACAAGCCACTTATGCAACCACCCCTCATTTACAGCCTTCACAACATAAGAGGAATCGCTGTAAATGTGAACAATTGCATTTTTTCTTTTTATGGCCTCAAGCCCCACAATAACAGCAAGAAGTTCCATTCTATTATTTGTTGTACAGGCATATCCTGCAGAGATCTCCTTATAGTGTTCTCCACACCTCAATACAACACCATACCCGCCAGGACCCGGATTGCCTCTGCTGGCACCATCGGTATAAAGGTATATGACTGACTCACCCATATTTTGTTTTACTCTATAACAGGCTTGTGATTATGAGGTTTCTCCTTTGTCTCAAATATCTTTACAGGCAGAGGATTCTCATTCATCATATCATATCTCTTGCGGTTATTGAAAATATCTATAGCCATATAGATTGATGAGAGCATGGATTGCGGATTAGCCTTTCCCTGACCTGCCAGATCATAAGCTGTTCCATGATCCGGAGAGGTTCTTACTATAGGAAGACCTGCTGTAAAGTTTACGCCCTCATCAAAAGCCAGAGATTTGAAAGGTATCAACCCCTGATCGTGATACATTGCCAGTACAGCATCAAATTTATACTGCATGTTTATACTGAAAAACCCGTCGGGAGGATAAGGGCCAAATGCCAGAATACCCTCTTCGTTTGCCTTCTGTATTGCAGGTGATATTACATTTATCTCCTCCTCTCCCAAAAGGCCTCTGTCTCCCGAGTGGGGATTAAGACCCAACACAGCCAATTTTGGCTTGACTATTCCAAAATCGCGCAACAGCGACTCATTCATCAGACGCAACTTGCTCAAGATACGCTCCTGGGTGATTGCTGCAGGAACTTTTGCCAACGGCATGTGGTTGGTTGCCACACCTACACGCATTTTATCTGCACAGAGGAACATTAGGCCATCTTTTGCTCCAAACTCCTCTACAAGATACTCTGTGTGACCTGGAAACTTGAATGTCTCTTCATTTACAGCCCTTTTGTTGAATGGGGCGGTAACAAGAACATCAATCAGACCATCCTTTAGTTCCTGAACAGCACGTTCAAGTGCTGCAATGGCTGCAACCGAACCCTCCTGCAACTGCTGACCAGGCTCTATAGGTGTGTTCTCCGCTACACAATTTACAATATTCACTCTCTTAGGATGTGCATCTTTAGCTGATGACACAACATTTGTATTTATATTTTCGGTCTCCTGAACCTGCTTCCTGTAAAAGCCAAATGCTTTTGAAGATCCGTAAACTACAGGGGTACACATTTCAAGTACACGGGCATCAGACAATGTCTTTATAATAATCTCATAACCAATTCCATTTGTATCTCCCTGAGTAATTCCAACAATAACTTTTGCCATATATCCCATAAAAATTAAAACCGTGCAAGATACAAAAACTTTTTTTCATATCTTTGTCTTATGGCAAATATTCTTGAAGCGGACATAAAATTCCTTCCAGGTGTAGGACCAAAAAGGGGGGAGCTTTTAAGCAAGGAACTGAACATTAAGACATTCAAAGATCTGCTATATTTCTTTCCGTTCAGATATATTGACAGAAGCCGCATATATACCATCTCTGAGCTTGTTCCATCTATGGCATATATTCAGATAAGAGGCAAAATAACCTCTGTCACACTTGCCGGAAATACTCCCGCAAACAAAAGGCTTGTAGCAACCCTTAAAGATCATACAGGATCAATAGATCTTATATTTTTCAAAGGCATAAAGTGGGTTCAGGAAAAACTCAAACCCGGCACAGAGTTCATTGCCTTTGGCAAACCTTCAGAGTTTAATGGTATTATTAATATGGTTCATCCGGAATTGAGTCTGACAAACGGAGAGGCCATATTTGGCGGTTCGCCCATAATGGGAGTCTACTCCAGCACAGAAAAACTTAAAACCAACGGATTGGGGAACAAGGCTTTTGCAAAGCTTGAGTATACCCTGATTGAAAAATATCTGTCGGGAACTAAAGAGACACTTCCCGAATATATTCTCAGAAGAAAAGGTTTGTGTCCGCTGCAAATTGCCCTTAAGAACATACATTTCCCTTCAAATGAAAATGAGCTGTTAAGAGCACAGACAAGGCTTAAGTATGAAGAGCTTTTTTATCTGCAGTTGAGTCTGCTCAAACAGAAAAGCATAAGGACGAGCAAAAGTAACGGCATTCTGATGAAACGCATAGGTGATGCATTCAACAAATGCTATTCGGCTCTTCCGTTTCCTCTTACAGGCGCGCAGAAACGGGTTATAAAGGAGATGCGTGCAGACATGTGCAGCGGAAGACAGATGAACAGATTGCTGCAAGGAGATGTTGGAAGCGGCAAGACTCTTGTTGCGCTGCTTACAGCCCTAATAGCTATAGACAACGGTTATCAGGCTTGTATTATGGCTCCTACCGAGGTTCTGGCCCAACAGCACTTCAAAGGTATTTCCAAATTCCTTGAACCGACCGGAGTCAGAACAGGACTGCTTACAGGCAGCACCAAAACAAAGGAGCGAAAAACTCTTCTTGAAGAGCTGAAGAGTGGCGGATTGGACATACTTGTAGGAACACATGCCCTCATTGAAGAGAGCGTTGAGTTTAAAAATCTTGGATTGGCTATCATTGATGAGCAGCACCGGTTTGGCGTAGACCAGCGCTCAAGATTATGGAGCAAATCTCCGGTAACTCCACATATCCTGGTTATGACAGCCACCCCTATACCACGCACATTGGCAATGACACTCTACGGAGATCTTGATGTCTCTGTAATTGACGAATTGCCACCGGGGCGCAAACCTATCCAGACCATCCATGCTACTGAAGCCCATAGAGGCAAGCTCCATGCTTTTATGAAACAACAGATCAAGGCAGGACGTCAGATATTTATTGTATACCCTCTAATAAAGGAGAGCGAGAAGATGGACTACAAGAATCTTGAAGAGGGATATATGAATATTATAGAGGAGTTTAAAGCTCCCGAGTATATAACCGCTGTTGTGCATGGAAAACAGAAGAATGAAGACAAGGCTTATGATATGGAGCTGTTTGCCGGGGGAAAAGCCCATATTCTGGTAGCCACATCGGTAATTGAAGTTGGAGTTGATGTCCCTAATGCATCTGTAATGGTAATTGAAAGCGCGGAGAGGTTCGGATTAAGCCAGCTGCACCAGTTGAGAGGCAGGGTTGGAAGAGGCTCTGAAAAATCATACTGCATTCTTATGACAGGATACAAATTGAGTAAAGAGAGCCGTCAGCGCATAGATCTGATGTGCCAGACTCAGGATGGTTTTGAACTTGCCGAGGCAGATTTGAGGATGCGTGGCCCTGGAGACCTTGAAGGAACAAGCCAGAGCGGACTGGCAATGGATCTTCATATTGCCAACCTTGGCCGTGACTCGCAAATTATGGAAGACTCCCGACGGATGGCCCAGGAGATACTCGATGCAGACCCGCAGTTGGAGAGAGCAGAAAACGCACTTTTGAAAGAGCAGCTCCAGACTCTACGCAAAGAGGGGAAAGAGGCAAAGGACTATTCACAGATAAGCTGATAACTGGAGATAGTGCAACAATGTAAAGCTGAAACACGAAGTTTAAAAGTATAAAACAATGAAATATTTAGGAGCACACGTAAGTGCAACAGGAGGCGTATGGAACGCTCCGGCAAACGCACACTCTATAGGCGCAAACGCATTTGCGCTATTTACAAAGAACCAGAGGCAATGGGTTACCAAACCACTTACAGATATGGAGATTGGCAAATTTAAGGAAGAGTGTGACAAATACGGATTCAAAGCAGAACAGATTCTGCCACACGACAGCTATCTGATAAATTTAGGCAGCCCCAATGAAGAGGGATTGCAAAAATCAAGGGGCGCATTTATTGAGGAGATGAAGAGATGCGCAGACTTGGGTCTCGACAGACTCAATTTCCATCCCGGAAGCCACCTTAAAGAGATTAGCATTGAAGAGTGTTTGAGAAGAGTTGCCGAGTCAATAAACATTGCCCTTGACAAGACAGAGGGCGTAATTGCAGTAATTGAGAACACTGCAGGACAAGGAAGCAATGTAGGCTTTGCATTTGAACATATCGCAGAGATAATCAGACAGGTTGAGGACAAGAGCAGAGTTGGAGTCTGTATTGACACATGCCACGCTTTTGCAGCAGGATATGATCTCTCCACAGAGTTGGGATTCACCCAGGTATTTGATGAATTTGACAAGATAATAGGTTTCAACTACCTCAAAGGAATGCACTTGAATGATGCCATGAAACCAGTTGGAAGCAAAGTTGACCGCCATAGCAGTCTGGGAGAGGGCAAACTTGGACTTGTTCCATTCCAAATGATGATGAAAGATGAGAGGTTCAATGAAATACCCCTCATTATGGAGACTCCAAATCCGGAAATATGGAACAAAGAGCTTGAGATGTTGAGGAGTTTTGAATAGAAGTTCACCGGCAATATAAGACAAGAGGAGCTGCCCTGCAAAGGACAGCTCCTCTCTTATATATGTCTGAAGCAATCTTATTCGCACTCAACAATAACTACACGGTTAGTTTTAGGAGTATTGAATGGCTCCTCATCCGGTGCAGCAACTTTAATTATCAACTGATCAGGGTTAACACCATACTTTTGAGTCAAAGCATCACATACAGCACTTGCACGTTTTGCTTTCAACTTGTTGTTATATGCAACTGAACCTGTTCCCTTGTCTGCAGAAGCAAAGATAACAAATTTCTTATCTGGACACTGTTTGATTGTCTCTGCAATGTAACCCAAGTTAATCATCTCTTTTTCAGTCAAATTAGACTTGTTAATATCAAAGAATACAGCCCAGTCATTAAGTACAGGATATTTCTCAATAATCACTTTTGGCTCTTTAGCCTTCTCAGCAGCCAACTCTTGTGCAGCAGCATCTCTTGCAGCCTGAGCTTTAGCCAACTGGTCTTTCAAATCATTGATTTGGCCAAGATATTGTGCGCTGTTGTCTACAAATGCAATATCAGAAGCTCTCTTGAATGTTCTTACAGGGAAATTATATGTCAAACCTGCAGTAAGAGATACCAAACCCTCAAACGGATCTGCATAAGCAACCTGATCAAAGCGCTCATTTACGATCATCAGCTTAGCCTCAATATTAAGATCCAACCAGCTTGTCAATCTCAAGTTATTCAAAAGACCTACATTTGTTACAATCTCATTTACATGGCTCTCTTTATTCCATGAACGGCCCCAACCAAAACCAGCATAAGGAATCAGATCCCAGAAACGATCCTCTTTATATCCACTGATAGCATTTGAGATATTCCAAAGGAAATCTGCATGAAGGTTCATTGTTCTGAATTTCTCCTCATACCAGCCTTTAGTCTCAAATGCCTCTGAGTATGCCGATTTTCCAGCCGAGCAACCCAAAACTTGCAAACCTGAATATTGGCCACGTACACCAACAGATGGAGTTATCCATTTACCCAAAGAAACATCAAGAGCAGTTCCTATTCTTCTGCCAAAATTATCATGGCTGTCACACTCACCCATG
>JAFZFL010000026.1 GCA_017555925.1 Bacteroidales bacterium
ATCATACTGCTACGGCACTATTTATGCAGCATTGTTGATAAATTTATTTTCAGCAAATGTAATAAATTCTATTTGCTAAAAAAAGAATTGCTATTTTTGCAGTTTAAGCATAAAATGGTTATAAAGAAACTCAAATTGATTAAGAAACTATGGGAAAAGTAATTGCAATTGCCAATCAGAAAGGAGGAGTTGGAAAGACCACAACCGCAATAAATCTTGCGGCTTCGTTGGCCGTGCTGGAGAAAAGGGTGCTGCTTATAGATGCAGATCCGCAGGCAAACAGCACTTCAGGTTTGAATTTCAACCCTGATTCAAAAGATGAAAAGACCCTTTATGAAGTTCTTATAGGAAGATACAACATTAGTGACATTATCCTTGATTCTGAAATCAAGAATCTCAAACTTGCCCCTTCGCATATAAACCTTGTTGGAGCAGAGATTGAGATGCTCAAGATTGAAGAGCGTGAAATGGTTATGAAAAGAGCTCTTGAAACTGTTCTTGACAAGTTTGACTATATAATCATTGACTGTTCCCCATCTTTGGGATTAATTACCATTAACTCGCTTACAGCATCGGACTCTGTGATAATCCCTGTTCAATGTGAGTTCTTTGCCCTTGAAGGATTGGGCAAGTTGCTCAACACTTTAAACCTTGTTCAGAACAGGCTCAACCCTAATCTTGAAATTGAGGGATTTTTACTTACGATGTTTGATGCACGTCTTAAATCTGCCAACCAGGTTGTTGAAGATGTCAGACACCATTTTGGCAATATGGTATTCAAAAGCGTAATTGCCCGAAACGTAAGATTAAGTGAGGCTCCGAGCCATGGCAAACCGG
Source organism: Bacteroidales bacterium (assembly GCA_017555925.1). The sequence continues at coordinate 838 of JAFZFL010000026.1, forward strand.
TAATTCTTTATGATGCATTGTCGAGCGGCTCAAACAACTACCTTAATCTTGCCAAAGAGATTCTTACAAGATCTATAGAACAACTAAAAGAGAACAACTAAATTATGGCCAAGATACAGACAGGATTGGGAAGAGGTCTGGGAGCACTTATCTCAGATGCCAATTTGATAAACAACAAGAACCGTGAACCTCAATCGGCAGGTTCATCTTTAGTATCAATCTCGGAGATAGATATTGAGCATATTGTTCCTAACCCGTACCAGCCAAGAACCGAGTTCAATCTTGAAGCCATAGAGGAATTGTCCCAATCAATCAAACTTCTGGGCCTTATACAGCCCATTACAGTAAGGCCTGTCAAAGATGGTACATACCAGATTATCAGTGGAGAAAGAAGATACCGCGCCAGCAAACTTGCGGGGCTGAAGAGCATTCCTGCATACATCAGAGAGACAGATGACAATGGTATGCTCGAAATGGCCATTGTAGAGAACATCCAGCGTGAAGATCTTGATGCCATTGAGGTTGCTGTAAGTTTTCAAAGACTGATTGATGAATGCAGCCTTACCCAGGAGGCAATGGCAGAACGTGTAGGCAAAAAAAGGGCTACAGTGGCCAACTACCTGAGACTGCTTAAGTTGCCTGCCGAGATTCAGTTTGCCATAAGGGCAAAGAAGATCACAATGGGACACGCAAAATCCCTTTTGAGTGTCGACAACCCCAAGACCCAATTGAAACTTGCCAACCAGATTATAGAGCAGGATCTGTCGGTGAGGCAAATAGAGGCAAAGGTGCAAAAATTGAATGAAGGCAAAAAAGAGAAGAAAGAGAAGGATGTGATTGAGCTTCCCGACAATTTTTTCAAAGTGATTGAGACCCTTGGAAAGTACTTCAATAACAACATTTCAATAAAACGGACACCAAAAGGAACGGGAGAACTTTCAATAAGATTCTCTTCAGATATGGAGATGGAGAATTTCCTTAAAGTGCTGGAAGAAAAAAACCTATAAAGATTAAGATTGTGCGTTCAGATAAATTAATATCATTTTTATTGGTTGTACTTCTTCTTGCAATTGGGGAAGCGGCTTTTGCCCAAAGCAAAAATCTCACAACCGGAAACTACTCGGCAGCAACTGTTCCAGGTGGTAATACCGGCACAGATACAAACACTCAAAAAAATGAAGAGGGGGTACCCGCAGAAAAGCCCTCTTTCACTATAAAAAGTTACTTTAGAGGATTATCCCATAAAGATACACTCAAGATAGTTCATATGTTTGCAGGCTCTATAGTGTTGCCCGGTTCTGCCCAAATATACAACAAGCAGGTGTGGAAACTTCCAATATACTATGGTGCTATGGGAGGATTCATAGGTGGCGCAGTTGCCAGCAATGTGAACTATCAGAGAACAGGAAAAACAAGTTCAAAGAGCCTTAGAACAGCAATGATTGCAGGAGCGGCACTCTCCTACTATGCAAGTATATTGGATGGTGTAGTTTCATATAAAAGCTCACAAAATCCACTTCCCGCCAGAGCTTCGCTCTATTCAGCTCTGCTTCCGGGGTTAGGACAGGCATACAATGGAGATTACTGGAAGATTCCTATCTTTTATGGAGGACTTGCAGTATCAGGCTACTGCTGGGTATCAAACCAGCAGCAATACAAGCGTTACAAACAGATGTACATAGACGCATCCAATCCGGAAATCGGCAACAGCAACAGTTCAATATCTACAGAGAACATGATATGGTATAGGGACAAGTTCCGCCGTTACCGCGACTATTCAATAATTGCAACAGGACTCATTTATGTACTTAACATTGTAGATGCCAATGTTTTTGCCCATTTCAACGATTTTGACGTATCTGATGATATTACGCTCAATGTAGAACCGGCCATCATTGGACCTGCTACAGACGTCCCATCCTTCAACAACTACAATTACTACAGCCAGGCAGTTGGCGTAAAAATGAATCTTAAATTCTAACCAATTATATTTTAACACCAATGTTTCAGAAGAGCAAACTAACAATACTACTCATTCTTTTACTTGCACCTGCTATTGCAAATGCCCAACTTTTCAAACAAAAAGAGAGCAAGAAACAACTTAAAGAACAGGTTGAAAACCTTACAAGGAAGCTTGACTCCCTCAAATCCATAATTGATGGAGGTGCCATTGCAATGTCAGACACAACAACCTACGAAGAGAGTAACACCACTTTTGAAGAACTTGCCCTTATTGACAGTCTTGTTTTTGAAAATGCAACTCCAGGTTCTAATCCCGACAGTCTTTTGAGTGTATGGTACAAAGAGAAAAGCATACCTATGGAGAGATATATAATTGAGTCAGACAGTGTGGAACTCTTCTCCAATATACCGGACTCCATATATATTGCAAAAATTAAGAAGATGAACTCCTTCATTCCAATTCCATACAACCATATTGTAAGGAATCAGATTATTGCATACACAGAAAAAATGCCCACCTTTTCAAAGAAAGTATTGGCTTTAAGTGAATATTATCTTCCCATCTTTGAAGAGATATTTGATTACTATGGTCTTCCTAAAGAGTTGAAAGCCATGGCTATTATTGAATCCGGACTAAATCCGGTTGCCGTTTCAAGAGCAAGAGCAAAAGGCATGTGGCAATTTATGTACAGAACCGCATTACAATACAATCTTCATATCAATTCATATGTAGACGAACGTCTCGACCCAATTAAGGCAACACATGCAGCTGCAAAGTATTTACGTGATGCCTACACTATTTTTGGAGATTGGGCACTTGCCATATCGTCATACAACTGCGGAACAGGCAACGTAAACAAAGCTATAAGAAGAGCGGGATCAAAAGAGTTTTGGGACATATATCCATATCTTCCAAGAGAGACCCGCGGATATGTGCCAGCCTTTGTTGGTGCGCTATATATGTTAAGCTACTATAAAGAGTATCCTAACCTTACCCCAGAAGCACCTGTCACAATGCCGGCACACGTAGATACTTTTGCAATAAAAAAGAACCTCCACTTTGAACAGATCTCACACAATATTGGAATTACAGTGGAGACTTTAAGACTTTTGAACCCACAATACATACATGACATCATTCCTGGCAATGAGAGGGAGTATATTCTACAACTTCCTTACAACTACACGTCAACATTTATAGACAAACTTGACTCCATATATACCTATAAAGATAGTGTTTACTTCAATCCTATCGTATACAATAGTATCAAACAGGCACAAGCAGAGAGCCAGAGTTCAAAAATATACCACAAGGTACGCTCAGGAGAGACACTTGGAAAGATAGCCAGCAAATATAGGGTAAGCCTTAAAAATCTGCTCAGATGGAATGGACTAACCGAAAAGAGTATAATCAAACCCGGACAGAGACTTGTAATATACAGAAATGGATCTGGACCTTCAAGCTCCTCATCCCAAAGTTCCCAAGCCACTACATCCAAGAGCGGAGGTTATGAGTACTATACCATCAAAAAGGGTGACACACTCTCCGGTATTGCATATAAATGTGGCGTAAGCTTGAATACAATACTCAGACTTAACGGTCTTACTTCAAAATCGAAGATCTATCCTGGCCGCAAACTCAAAGTCAAGAAGCTTTAGAAGCCAATCTTTATAGCAAACTTCAACTCATATCGGGACTCTCTGTTATTGGAAAAATAACATTGGGTCCCGTTTTTCAAATATATCCCGACACCATCCTTAAAATCATAATTGAGCAAAAGATACAAAGAGGCCCCATCACCATAAAGCAATCTGCTACTATATGTATACGGAAGATCATTTTCATATACATATAATCTCGAATCCCAATCCCTACAACTGAAAAGGGTTACCCCTCCATTAACTGTAAAGCGTCTGTTTACACCTCTGTATCTCCAATCGGTACCAACTTCATATCCTCCCCCGCCTGTAGAGACAAAAGCTCCATGCAATGTACCATTGAGCTCCGGTGAAAAATTGTATTTCAATTTACACTTCAGATAGAACTTGTCTATTCTTTCAAAGCTATGGTATGTATTTGACAAATTTACATAACCGCTCCACAAATCATTTTCAAACTCCAATTTGGCACCTCCCTTCAACATATAAGATGAAGTGCCCGCATTGTACCTTTTCCATGGATAGTATGAGGTTTGGGCATACAATGAAAACTTCATACATCGGGAAAGATTGTACAGAAGATCCAATGTAGCTCCAGTCTGGTTGGAAAGAGAAGAAAGAGTACTGTAAGCTCCGCCATGTGGAGCTATATAACTCTTAGAATATGACCTCAACAATATACCACACTCCATTTTATCATTTATAGGGAATAGTGAACCGACCAACACAGCAGCACTTCCGCCACAATCTATGGCAAGTTCCCCAAAAAATCTCAAATTCCTTACAACAGCATAAAAATCCACCGATGCATTTCCCCATATGCCATCATACATCTGATACCTGTTATACTCTGTTATCCTCCGGCCATTGGCCTTATCATATCCGTAAGAGGCCAATGTAAATCCTATCTTTGCCCTCCTTAACATATAGCTGAGCGATAATGCTCCTACAGTTTCATGCATGCTCTTCCTTGTCTCCAATGAAGAGCAGGTATTATGAAGGCCATCATCAATAATTGAAGTATACTTGCCATCTTTAACCCGTGCATCCAATCTGTTATATGAAAACATCGCATCAATGTCAAGTCTGCCTATAGAGAAGGATGCTGCAATACCTCTGAAAAAAGCCGACTCATCAGATGACGTGTACGGCAATAATCCTGCTCCCTTTTTATAAAGGGATGATGGAGAACCGGCACTCTTCAAGTTGAAGGAGTTCCATAAAACAAGCCCCTGACCGAACCGGGCATTATAATCACCCAAAATAAGAGTATTTATCTTACCTATATCATTCACAGAGACGTTAAAAGAGAAGAAATCCAATGGCGCCCCACCAGTTGGAAACAGAGCCTCTCCAATATCATTCTCCAATGTAAAGCCAGCTCTAATTTTTGAATTGTACGACAATTTGTATTTCATCTGCAAATAGTATGGAGTTCCCAAATATCTTGAATCTGGATTCTTTTTGAACTCTTCCTCCGTGATGGGGTCAAACATTACATTATGTTGCAACTCCCTTGCCCCCTTGAAATAGAGTTGTGAAGAACAATCCTGCAGAATCTTCCCGACAGTCAATTTGTCATCACCTCTTTTAAAAAACTTACGGGGTATTTCAAATGATATGAAAGGTGCTATCATTGCAGCTTTATGCTCATCAAAGCCATGTAACAGCATCAACTCCGCCAGACTCAATATATAACCGCTGCTCTCCCTATAATTGAGTATACTCTCTATCTGGAACTCCGACAGTACCAACAACCTTTCAAACTCCCTTCTTCCCGCACTATTTATCTTCAAAGGATTCTGTAATAGCTCTTCATAATACTCCAGTACCATAGCAAACTGCTCATCTGAAATGGCATTTCCAAGAAGTCTCTCATCCATCACATCCATAAGGCTCTCTTCAATCATCTGCCCAATATGCTCCTGAGCCATAATTCTGTCGGGAAAGAGGATAAAAAAGATCACACAATGCACAATAAAAAGCCAACCCTTCATAACTGCATTTTTCTGCAATTATAAAGGGCTGTCTGAACAACGCAATACCAAACGGTAAAATTTACCTTAAAAAAAAATCTATTTTTTTCTAATTTGTTTTATACTCATATTTTATCTCTGCAAGATCTTTGTTTGCCTTTGCAATTTTTGAGGCCAGATCTGCTTTAAAGTCCTGAAACTTTGCAAATAGGGCGGCATCTGCCACTGCCAGCATCTGTACAGCCAATATTGCTGCATTCTTTGCTCCATCCAAAGCCACGGTTGCCACTGGTATACCGCTTGGCATCTGAAGAATTGAGAGCACAGAGTCCCAGCCATCCATTGAATTACTTGATTTAATTGGAACTCCAATTACAGGAAGAGGTGTAGATGCTGCAATTACGCCTGGCAAATGAGCTGCTCCTCCCGCACCTGCTATTATAACTTTAACTCCCCTTTTATGGGCATTTAATGCAAACTCAGCAACCAGTTCAGGCACTCTATGCGCAGATAATGCATTGATTTCAAAAGGGATCTTCATTTCATTAAGGAATTGGGCTGCCTGCTCCATAACCTTCATATCGGAGGTGCTTCCCATAATTATACTAACAAGAGGTGTCATATCTTTAAATTTTAAATTGATATAAACAAAATTAATACATATTTTTGTAGCTTCAAAAAAAATGGAATTCATAGTTTGTTTCAAATAGAAATTCTTATGGAAAGAATAAAGGTACACGATAAATATTTTAAGATGTATATGCCTTTTGAGAAGATTGAAGAATCTGTACAAAAGGTTGCTGACCAACTTAATAATGACTTGAAAGATATTGATACGCCAATTTTCTTGAGCGTATTGAACGGTTCCTTTATGTTTACTGCATCTCTTATGCAAAAAGTAAACTTCCAATGTGACATTGTGTTTATAAAGCTTGCCTCTTATGAGGGAACACAATCTACCGGAAATGTGAAACAGATAATGGGACTTTCAAAGAGTGTTGAGGGACGTACTGTAGTTGTAATAGAGGATATAGTGGATACAGGAGGAACTATAGAGGAGTTGCATAAGATTCTTACAAATGCCGGAGCTGCAGATGTTAAAATATGTACCCTTATGTACAAACCCGGCTCATATTCAAAAGATATACCTGTAGATTATATAGCCAATTCCATCCCTAATGATTTCATTGTTGGATATGGCCTTGATTATAACCAACTTGGACGACAATATAAAGATATATACGTAATAGACGAACAACAATAAACAATGAAATATTATATTTTGTTTGGCCCTCCGGGAGCTGGAAAAGGAACCCAGGCCAAAATTATGGTAGAGAAGTTCAATTTGCACCATGTTTCTACCGGTGACCTATTGAGAAAAGAGATTGCAAAGGGTTCTGAATTGGGCAAAATTGCCAAGGCTCTTATAGACAATGGAAACTTCGTTGACGACAGCATTGTTGAGCAAATGATTGAAAACGAGATAGATAACAACCCTTCAGTAAATGGCTTTATCCTTGACGGTTTTCCAAGAACCATTGCTCAAGCAGAGTCTCTTGACAAGATGCTTGAAAGAAGGTCTAATGAAGTAACCAAAGTATTGTCAATTATCATTAGTGACCAGATGGTGTTTGAGCGTATTCAACACAGAGCCAACATTGAGGGTCGTAAAGATGATGCCAATGCAGAAACCATCCAGAACAGAATAAACACTTACCATAAGAAAACCGAGCCGCTCATTGACTTCTACAAGAAACAAGGCAAATACAATGAAATTTGCGGAGAGGGTACTGTAGAGGAGATTTTTGAAAAAATTGCAGTTTTGGCAAACTAATAAATTCAGACTATGGGAAATTCAAATTTTGTGGATTATGTAAAACTCTTCCTTGCTTCCGGTGACGGAGGCAACGGCTCTACCCACATGCGTAGGGAAAAATATATACCTAAAGGTGGTCCCGACGGAGGAGATGGAGGTCGTGGAGGCCATATCATTCTCAGAGGTAATCCACAATATTGGACTCTCATACATCTGAAATACCGCAAGCATATAAAAGCAGAGCCGGGTGAAAGCGGAAGCGGTGCATTGTGCAAAGGCGCCAATGGAAAGGACATATATCTTGAAGTGCCTCTTGGAACCGTAGCCAAAGATGCGGAGACCGGCGAAGTACTCTTTGAGATAACAGAGCCCGGTGAAGAGAGGATTATTGTAAAGGGAGGCCGTGGAGGACTTGGTAACGCAAACTTCAAAACTTCAACCAACCAGACCCCACGCTTTGCCCAGCCTGGTGAAGAGCATGTGGAAGGATGGTTTATCCTTGAACTTAAAATTCTTGCTGATGTAGGTCTGGTAGGCTTTCCAAATGCCGGGAAATCAACACTGCTTTCAACCGTATCAGCAGCCAAGCCAAAGATTGCAGACTACGCCTTTACCACACTTGAGCCAAGTATTGGAATAGTGAACTACTATGACGACAAATCCTTTGTAATGGCAGACATCCCAGGCATAATTGAGGGAGCAGCCGAAGGTAAAGGATTGGGGCACAGGTTTTTGAGGCATATAGAAAGAAACTCTATACTTCTCTTCCTCATACCTGCAGACAGCAAGGAGATTAAGGATGAGTATAAGATATTGTTAAAAGAACTTAAAAAGTTCAATCCTGAGCTATTGAACAAACAGCGTATTCTTGCAATTTCAAAATCAGATATGCTTGATGATGAACTTAAGAAGGAGATTCGCAGGCATCTTCCAAGAAAGATACCTCATATCTTCATTTCATCAGTAGCCAACGAGGGTATTAAAGAGTTGAAAGACCTCATCTGGAAGATCCTTAATGAGGATAATTTCTAACCTCCGGTATAGCATACACAAATCTTCAGGTTATGTTGGAGGCAATAATAGAATTTGACAAGGAACTGATGTTGGCCATAAACGGATGCACCAACGCATTTCTTGATATATTTATGCCATTCATCACCCACAGATATACAGGGATTCCAATATACATCGGACTCCTTGTTCTCATTATACACAAATGGAAAGGTGATGTAAAAACAATTGCTGTCATGATCTCTGCAGTTGTGCTCACATTTGCCTTGTCAGACTCCCTGTCGGTAGCACTCTTCAAAGATACGGTACAGCGTCTTCGTCCGGGTTGGGACCCTCAGATGGAACAATATGTAAGGATGCTCGAATATAAAGGGGGAAAATATGGTTTTGTATCAAGCCATGCCGCAAATCTGTTCGGACTCGCTACCATAACCTATCTCATACTGAAAAAGAGGTGGTTCACAATCTCAATATTTTCATTTGCGGCTGTTGTCGGTTATAGCAGGGTGTATGTTGGCAAGCACTACCCTCTTGATGTGATTTGCGGTGCTATCTTTGGAGTTGCAGTAAGTTTCATAATATACAAACTTGTACTGTTGCTGTGTATGAAGCTCAATCTGCATCCTTGGGATAAGAGTACAACTCAGGAGTGTTCCAATCAAACCCTCTGAAACAATGCTATATATCAACGATATCAATACCGATCCATATTGGAATTTGGCAGCCGAAGAGTATCTTTTGAAACACTTCTCCCAACCTGTATTCAGGCTATGGCGCAACAGCAACGCCATTATTGTAGGCCACTATCAGAATACTCTTGCCGAAATTGACTACAACTATGTAAAGGAGAATAATATAAAAGTAGTAAGAAGGCTGTCGGGAGGAGGAGCGGTATTTCATGATCTGGGGAACCTCAACTTTACATTTATTGAGCAGAAAAGTGAAATGGAGGAGAGCAGTGCAATGTTCCGCCGTTTTACAGCCCCAATTCTTGCAGCTCTTGACTCTCTTGGCGTAAAGGCAAGCATTGAGGGCCGGAATGATCTTCTGATTGATGGCAAAAAGTTCTCAGGCAATGCAATATGCATCTACAAAGATCGCATTCTGCAACATGGCACACTATTGTTCAGTTCCAATATGAGCAACCTTAGCCAGGCCCTTAAAAGCCGTCCGGAGAAATTCATTGGAAAAGCAGTACAATCAACACGCAGCCGGGTAACCAATATAAGCAGCCACCTGCCACGACCAATGACTATTGACCAGTTTCAGGAGTACCTTGGCTCATATATCTGCAACATATACAACAAAACGGAGAGGAGTTCCGAGAATGGAACAGAAATAATACATTATAACTATACACCCGAAGATTTGGCTGCAATTGAGGAACTTCGCGATACAAAATATCTTCCCGACAGCTGGAACTTCGGTCACTCACCTGCCTACCAGCTCAACAATACAAGAAGATTCCCAGGCGGATTGATCGAGTTCTCCATTACCGCCAGGAATGGAATTATCAGAGAAATGGAGATTTACGGCGACTACTTCTTCACACGCCCTACAGAAGAGTTTATAGAAGCCGTTACAGGCACTCCACATACAGAGCAAGCTGTATCATCACTCCTTGCCCAACTCCCTGTCAATGAATATTTCAATGGAGTTACGCCAGAAGAACTGATTCAGTTGTTCTTTTAAATCTTTCCAACTGAACACTCCATAAAAAAAAAGGGCGACCCATTTTGGTCGCCCAGATCTATCTGTCATTCTATTTTCCTGCTTTTTTCTCTTTGATTTTTACAATTTGTTCTTTTAAAACATCTACACAATCAACAATTGCATCTTCGAATGTTGATGCGTTCTTCTGGATGAATAAATCCTTACCCGGAATTGCAATCCTGATCTTTACATCTTTGTTTGCATTGTCAGGCAAGAGTGATAGAGTTACTTCCGCACTAATGATTTCATCGTAAAATTTATCAAGTTTACCCACTTTTTTCTCTACGAACTCCAACAATTTAACATCAGCGTCAAATTTTACCGATTGAACTCTAATATCCATATTACCTCCTTTTTTTTGCCCGTGGATGGGCGGTTATGTATATTTTTTTCAGCTGTTCAAAAGAGTTGTGCGTATAGACTTGCGTCGCCGCTAAAGATGAGTGACCCAGAACCTCCTTAATGCTGTTGAGACCTGCGCCATTATTCAAAAGATGCGTTGCAAAGGAGTGCCTCAAAATATGAGGAGAGATCTTTCCGCCAAACTCCTTGAAAGCTTTCAATTCCTCTTTAACCACTTCATTGACAAAAGCGGGATACAATGGTTCTCCCTTATCTGTCAAGAAGAATGAGTCAAAATTACAATCTTTGAAAGAACTGTTTCTTGTCTGTAAATATAGCTTAATTTTTTCATATAAACAATCAACAACGGGAATTTCTCTCTCTTTTGCCCCTTTTCCTACAAATTTTAATATATTTCTTGAAGGATCATAATTGTCAACGGTCAAATTTACAATCTCTGCCCTTCTCATTCCTGTTGTATAAAGCAGCCATATAATTGTCCGGTTGCGTATAGAATGGTAATCATCGCCTGTCCGGGAGTTAAGATATATATCAAGCGACTCCTTGGAATAGAAATGCGGCAAACGGTGTTTCTCTCTGGGCCTGTATATCTTCTTTACCGGATTGCTCTCAATAACCCCCTCACGCATAAGGTATCTGCAAAAACTTCCTATACCGCTCAAATGCAGATTTGCACTTCTGGGTGCAATGCCATCTTCCAACAGAGAGGCAACATAGCCCCTTATATTAAGGGCCGTAAGTAGAGTCCCTTGCTCAAGTTCCTCCTTTTCTGCCTCTTCAATACATTTCTCTTTTGGGGTTGACAACCCGTCCCATCCCATAATATACATGTAAAATTTCTCAACCGCATCACTATAAAGAGCTACCGTGCGCTCCGAATAGCGCCTCTGCACCCTTAAATACTCTACAAATTTTTTCATATATACAATCATCAGACATTATTATAGGACAATCCGCACTCTCCACTAAGATTCCTCCAAAGTTATAAAATTTTATGAAATAGTGGAGTAGTTTGCGGTTTTATCAAATACCCCATTGTAGGTATTGACTGTAATGAGTTTTAGATGTTACTTTGCAGCACAATTTGGTTAGTTATGCATTTGTCAGAGTTGAAGACCGGAGAATCCGGCATTATTATAAAGGTATTGGGACATGGAGGATTCCGCAGGAGAATTCTTGAGATGGGTTTTGTAAGGGGACAAAAGGTAACATCACTCCTTAATGCCCCGTTAAAAGATCCTATAAAGTATAAGATAATGGATTATGAAGTCTCGTTGCGAAGAAGTGAAGCGGCAATGATAGAGATTGTACCTTATACCCAGGAGAATATCCTTGCCAATGAAAACAGGCCCAGCGGACAGGTTGAAAGCAGCAGCGTAG
>JAFZFL010000027.1 GCA_017555925.1 Bacteroidales bacterium
ATCACTTTTGATAAAGCAGGTCAGGAGATCTTCATTGAAACAGCCGGTACAGATGGTATTGAGCTTTCTTTCAGCACTAACGTTAATTGGACAGCAGATATCCAGGGTGGTGATTGGGCTGTAGTTTCACCTAAATCAGGTCTTGCAGGTGATGCAGTTATCCGCATCATTGCAGATGAGAACAAAACTAATGACAACCGTACTGCAAAACTTGTTATTACTGCAGCTGAGTCTGAGACAGCAGTTCAAACTGCTGTAGTTGAGGCTACTTTGGTTCAATATCAGCTTGATGCTTTTGAGCTTGTTGAGTCATCTGCTTCATTTGGTGAAGAGGGTGGTAGCGCAAATATCAAAGTTATGACTAACGTTGATTTCAAAGTTACTATTCCTGCTGATGCTACCTGGTTGACAGCTGTTGGTACAAAAGCTTATGGTGAGAAAGTTTATGAGGTTAAAGTTGCTGCTCTTACTGAGCTTGACGCTGAGCGTTCAGCTGAGCTTACTGTATCTGCTGAGGGTTTTGAGCCTGTAACTTACACAATTTCACAGGCTGGTCCTAAATCATTGCTTTGGTCTAAGAATGTAACAGAACTTGATGGTTATGCTATTGGAGGTGAGACTAAACTTGCTGCTTATGGCGACAAACTTCTTGTTTCTAACACAAGCAAAATATTGGTTGTAAACCCTACTACCGGTGCTGTTGAGAACACAGTTGCTCTTCCTGAGGGCTTCAACTGCAGCAACTTGTGTGTTGACGAGGGTGGCAATGTTCTAATTGCGGCTCACGCTAACTACAGCTGGTCTGGTCCTGAGTTCTGTGAGACTCTTACTATCTTTACTGTTAAAAACTTGACAGACACTCCTAAAGAGCTTGTTAAATACAGCACTGCCAATGTTTGGTGTTCAAATACCGGTAATATCCGTGTTAAAGGTAACATCGATACTAAAGCAACTATCGTTGCTTATGCTGCAAACAGCGGTTACTGGGTAGCTTGGGAGGCTGCAAACGGTGCAGTAGCAAAAGATGCTAACGGTTGGTCTGTATTCAAAGCAAATACAACTCCTTATGTTGGTACTGAGGCTCGCTATGGTTGTGTTCTTCCTGAGGGTGACGAGTTGGCAGACGGTCTATGGTTCATCGCTTATGGCGGCGACTACAACTTGAAATATTGCGCTAATCCTACTGATAACAACTGGGCTACTTCATACACTACAGGTTCATCTTGGATGGAGAACTACAACTGTATAGCAAGAGCATCTTGGAATGGCAAAGAGTATGCTGCAATCACTGCAAGCTGTCACTTCAACTATGATGCTCTAGATGTATTGCTACTTGACGTAACAAATCCAGAGGCTGCTGCAAAAGTATTTGCTGTAGATTGCGACGGCTTTGTTGACAGAGATGCTGATTGGGCTAACCTTGACTGGACAGGAGTAGGCGCTTCAAGCGACGTTGTTCTTGTTCCTACTAAAGATGCTTTGATGATTTACTATGTAGACGTAAACTTCAACATTATTGGTTGTTCACAATACAAATAATTGTCAAGACAACAAATTGTATTTTATAACAAATGGGGGATGGCTTTTTGGGCTGTCCCCTTTTTTGTTGCAATATATATTTGCTACCTTTGCACACTCAAATTCTGATGAATGATGAAAACTATGAATCAAAGGATTGCTTCAATTGATATAATGCGTGGAATAACCATTGCTGCAATGATATTATGTGCCAATATAGGCTTCAATTCAAATCTTCCTGCCTGGATGTTTCACGCACAAACACCTCCGCCAACCTATGCTTTTAATCCGGATGTGCCGGGCATTACCTGGGTAGATCTGGTTTTCCCATTCTTTCTCTTTACAATGGGGGCGGCCATTCCGCTGGCAATGAGAAAAAGGATAGAAAAGGGTGTTAAACCTTTAAGCCTGATACCAACATTATGCAAAAGGTGGTTTATTCTTACAATTTTTGCTATTGTACTTGGAAATGCATATTCGGCAGGTGGCGCTTTTGAAGAGCCTTGGCTGGCCTGCATTTTTAAAATAGTAATCTGGACAGCAATGTTTTTGTCGCTGGTAAGGACAAAATATCCTGTTATAAATTTGTCGGGAGTCTGTATGGTAGCCCTTATTGGTTTTTTAATGGTAAAATTTATGGGAGTTCCTCTTGATAAAGGCAATAGCGACATTATAATTCTAATCCTTGCAAATATTGCATTGTGGGGAGGTCTTATATGGCTTTTTACCAGGGATAATATAAAATTAAGATGGCTTGTCTTTCTTTTTGTTGCAGCTGTGAAGGCTTTGGATTCCTATGCTTCACAAGTGCTCTCTTTTCTTCCATCTACAGGGTGTGCAGGATGGCTGTTGCAATGGAATTTTCTGCAATATCTTCTTATAGCAATTTTTGGTTCGATAGTTGGTGATATGCTTTTGGAGGCTGGCAAAACACAGATACAAGGGCAAATTGACAGAAGAGGCGTGTATGCCGGGTCTATTGCATTGGCCGTGGTTATACTGCAGCTTTGGGGATTGTTTGCAAGGGAGGTAGTTGTGGATTTTATATTGAGTCTGGCCGGTGGTGCGGCCTATTTTACACTTACATTCAAAGATAAGGGGGTGGCTTCCCAAATAGCCAGAACAGGTTTTGCTCTTCTTCTTGTTGGAATCATATTTGATCCTGTGGATGGAGGTATAACCAAAGATTACGCAAACTTGTCATATTTGTTTACAACGGGGGGTATGGCTGCACTTTTTTTGAGTTTTCTGCTTATGCTTGAAATGAAGTATGGGGTAAAATGTACTTTTGTTGCAGGTGTTGGCCAGAATCCTATGTTGGCCTATACAGTTACATCTTTCCTTATAGGTCCTGTACTCACATTGTGTATGATATATCCTTTTATATCTTCACTTGCTGTGGATTCGCAATTTTGGGGTATGGTTATGGGTATATTGATGACACTTTCAATGATGGGTGCAACCTTTATGTTCACCAAATTCAAGTCATTCTGGAGATCTTGATTTGTAACCGCAATTAAGCTTTGGTTTAGTATAAGTATTTGAAGAATAAGTAAATATAAATTGTTATGTATAAGAAATTGTTATTGTTCGTTGCCGCAGTTTCCTTTTTGTGGAGCACGGATATTTTTGCAAAAAAAGGTAAGGAGTATATAGAGACACCTGCTTCAGACAGCCGTGTTGAGTATACCGGAAGAGTGGTTGTTAATGGAGATGAGGTTGCTTATGACTGGAGCGGAGTCTATTTTAGAGTAAAATTCAATGGCCCATATTTGGCAATGAAGTGTTCAGACAGCAAAAACAGCTGGTTCAATTTGTGGGTAGATAAGGAGATGAGCAATAAAGAGGACCGCAAGTTTATAGTTGCAGCCAAGGATACCCTTATTGTATTGGCAGAGGGACTTGGAAAGGGCCAACACGAAGTTATTTTGCAAAAGAGAACCGAAGGGGAGCAGGGCCGCTTTACTGTTCACTCGTTTTTGAGCGAAGGCGAAATAGTTCAGGCGCAAGGCCGTAAAGGCAGACATATAGAGTTTATAGGTGATTCATATACTTGCGGATATGGTACAGAGAGCAAGTCGGGCAACGATCCTTTCTTGCCTGAAACAGAGAACTGCAATCTTACATATGCTGCAATTGCTGCACGCTATTTTAATGCAGACTTCAATCTTATAAGCCATTCCGGACAGGGTATTTGCCGTAATTATGACGATTACCGTCCGGGTTACAATATGCCGGACAGATATGCTCAGGCATTTGATGAATCAACAGAAATTGAGTGGAATCCGCAGATGTCGCCTCATGGTACTCCTGATATGGTTGTAATATATTTGTGTACAAATGATTTCTCAACTGCACGCCAGCCTCATGAGATGATTTTTGCAAACAGGTATATTGAACTTCTGAAAAAGGTGAGGGCCTTTTATGGTAACGATATTCCAATTTTATGTATGGCTTCAAATGTAACTCCGTTCAGCTTCGACTATATCCGCAATGCCTGTATTATGAGCGGACTTGAGGGCGTATCGTATATGGGTGTGACAAAGGATGTTCATAATAATACTACAGATTTGGGTGCCAGTGCCCATCCTAACTATAGGGGACAATTGAAAGTTGCAAGCAATATTATTCCGTATATCTCCACCCTTACAGGTTGGGAGATGGAAGAGAAGGCTTATAAATAATGGGGATTGATGAATTTTTAATGGTTATTAAAGTATACAGGTTATGGTAAAGAAGATATTACTGCTCTGCTTCATGCTTGCTGTATGTGCAGCTGCCAGAGCTGAAAAGATAAAAGGAAGTGTAAAGAGTACAGGTGGAGAGGCCGTTGAAGGTGTTGTGGTATCAGATGGGTTGAATATTGCACAAACTGACAAAAAGGGCCTGTTCAGCCTTGAGGTTGACAAGGATAGCAGATGGGTGTTCATTTCAACTCCGTCGGGATACAGATCATCTGTTACAAAGGGTGAATTGGAGTATTACAAAAAATTGCAGAAAGGGGTGAACTCTTATGACTTCATTGTGGAAAAGAAGCAGAATGATGATACAAACCATAATATTGTTCTTATAGCAGATCCTCAAATCAGCGATAGGGATGAGCTTCCTGAATTGGCAGCACATTCAGATGATATTGCAGGGTATGTCAAGGAGTTGGGCGACGGGGAAACCTTTGGAATTTGTCTTGGGGATATTGTTGGATGGGATCACTCCATTTATCCTGAATACAACAAGATAATGGAGCGTACTGGCCTTGAGTTCAGAAATGTTATAGGCAATCATGATATGACCAATTATGGCCGTTCGTATGAGACTTCGCTCAAAAATTATGAGGAGATGTATGGGCCTGCCTGGTATTCATTTAATGTTGGAAAGGTGCATTATGTGGTTGTGAATGACAATTTCTTCATTGGAACAGACTGGTATTACATTGGCTATATTGATGAAAGGCAGTTGCAGTGGCTTGAAAAGGATTTGTCATACGTTCCAAAAAACCATAAGGTAGTGATCTCTATGCATATACCTACTACATTAAGTGAAAAGGACAGGAAGGAGTTCAGCTATGATATGATAAATGAGCTCTTGAGCAACAAAAAGGCTATCTATGATTTGCTTAAGCCTTATGATGCTCTAATACTGTCGGGACACATGCATACGGCAAATACACAGAATATAAGTAAAAGACTAACAGAGATAAATGTTACAGGATTGAGTGGGGCATGGTGGTGCGGACCTGTTTGTGTTGACGGCTCTCCGGCCGGCTATAAGGTAATTAAGGTTAGGGGAGATAAAATGGAGTGGCTGTATAAAGGATGCGGACATCCTGTTGATTATCAGTTCAAACTCTATGTGGGGCACGAGTCTTATCCGGGACAGATTGTGGCAAATGTCTGGGATTATGATGACTTGTGGAGAGTTGAGTATTTTGAAGATGGTGTGAAGGTTTGCGATATGGATAGATTCAAGGCTCAGGATCCTCAGGCTTTGGAACTGTATAAAGACCCTTCATCATTAAAGCGTCAATGGGTGTGGGCTGTTCCTACAGAAAATATGTTCAAGGCAAAAATCTCAGAAAATGCAAAGAGCCTTGAAGTTAAGGTAACTGACCGTTTTGGAAGAGTGTATATAAAAAAATATGATTTGTAGAGTGAGTTTTTTTGCCAGAAAGAGAGGTGTTGTATTTTTTATGCTCCTGTTTTCTCTCTTTATGCAATCTTGCGTAGAAAGGAGAAGTGTTGATGTGTTGGTTATTGGAGGAGGGGCAAGTGGCGTGGCTGCAGGTGTGCAGAGTGCCAGAATGGGAGTGGAGACACTCATATTGGAAGAGACTTCATGGTTGGGAGGTATGCTTACCTCAGCCGGAGTAAGTTGCGTTGATGGAAATTATAATCTGAAAGGTGGAATATTTGGAGAGTTTGCAGACTCGTTGTGTGCGCGTTATGGCGGTTGGGATGCCCTTAAGACAGGGTGGGTAAGCCACATTAACTTTGAGCCGCATGTGGGTGAAGAGATATTTTCAAATATGACAAAGGCTTGTGCAGACAAGTTGGAGGTGTTGCGCATGACAAGAACAGTCTCTGTTGAAAGAGTTGGGCAGGAGAGATGGAGAGTGGTTGCAGAAACGGCAAATGGCAAAAGGTTGGTTGTAAAAGCGTCGGTTCTGATAGATTGTACAGAACTTGGCGATATTGCAAAGATGTGCGGTGTGCAATACAAGACAGGAATGGATTCCAAATCACTTACCGGTGAGTCAATAGCTCCTGATGAGGTTAACAATATTATACAGGATTTGACCTATGTGGCTCTTCTTAAGGATTATGGTGCAGATTCAGACATGACAATTCCAATGCCTGACGGTTATGACAGGATGATGTTTGCCAATAGTGCAATAAATCCTTTGAATACATTCTCTGAAACGGGTCAGACGATATGGTCGCCGGAAATGATGATAACATACGGTGCTCTTCCAAATGGAAAGTATATGATAAATTGGCCCATTTACGGGAATGATTTCTATGTGAACTCTATAGATATGACTCCCCAGCAAAGGGAGGAGGCATACTCAAAGGCAAAGAATATTACTCTCTGTTTCCTCTATTTTATCCAGACAGAATTGGGAATGAAACATCTTGGACTTGCAGATGATGAGTTTCCAACTGAAGACAAGATGCCATTCTTTCCGTATCACAGGGAGTCGAGACGTATTGAGGGTGAAGCATTTTTTACTATGGATGCAGCCCAAAAACCTTATGAGTACAAATCCCCTTATTACAGGACAGGTATTGCTGTAGGCGATTATCCTGTAGATCACCACCACTTCAGACATCCTCAATGGAAGAGTCTGCCCGATTTGCATTTTTATCCTATTCCATCATTCAACGTGCCTGCCGGTGTGATGGTTCCAAAAAATATTGAGAATCTGCTTGTGGCAGAGAAATCAATATCCGTATCAAATCTTGTAAATGGTACAACAAGGTTACAGCCTGTTGTTATGCAGCTGGGTCAGGCTGCAGGTGCGATGGCGGCCATTTCTGTGGGTGAGAAGACTCCTGTAAGGGAGGTTGGAGTACGTTCTCTTCAGAAGGTGATTCTGGAGAGTGGAGGATATATTATGCCATATCTCGATCTGCCGAAGGAGGATATTCACTTTGCTGCACTCCAAAGGATTGGAGCAACAGGTATATTGAGAGGAGAGGGACGTAATGTGGGGTGGTCAAACCAGACTTGGTTCAGAGCCGATGAGCCATTAAGATATGAAGAGCTCTTTCTTGATGAGTATGCTCCGGATGTTGTTCTTGCTTCTAAAGGGGAGATTACAATAGAGGCTTTCTCAGAAATTGTCAAGAATATTTCTGCAAGGTATGGGAATGTAACAGAGATAGATTCACTTCTATGGAGCTCACTGAAGCTTGAAGATTATTCATTGGACAGGGTTATGACAAGAAAGGAAGCAGCAGTTGTAATTGATTATCTGTTTGATCCTTTCAGTGCATTTGAGGTGGGTTATGACGGCTTGCTAAAAGAGAATGTTGGGCATAAGGAGATATTGCCAATAACCGGCACTTTCATTAATCTTGCTTATCAGGATGTAAGAAACAAGTATACAAATCCTGCAGAAATTGATTGTACCAATCCTGCTTTATGGGAGCAGAAAGTTGATGAACTGCATGAAATGGGTATGGAGTATATTGTCTTTATGGCTGTTGCAAATGAGGGCAAAGCCTTTTACCCCTCTTCCATTATGCCAAGATGCTATAGTGAGGGGAGGAAAAGTCCTGTGTCGGCTATTATGGATGCTGCTGCGACCCGTGGAATGAAGGTCTTTATGAGTACCGGATGGGCAAAAGATCAGGATGATAATCTGAGAGATCCGGCAATTAAGCAGAGACAGATGGATATGATGATGGAGCTATCCGGCATATATGGCAAACATGAGGCTTTTTATGGATGGTACCTGCCGGTTGAAGATTGTCTTGGGCCTGTTTTGACAGATTATGCAGTTGAAGCAGTTAATGCACTTACACAGAGGGCCCGCGAACTTACCCCCGGAAAGAGAGTGCTTATCTCTCCTTATGGTATATTCAAGTCTGATTTTGATGATCCCGCCTTTGAGAAACAGATCTCCAGGCTGGAAGTTGATATAATTGCCTATCAGGATGAGGTTGGATGTCTGAGGGAGGAGTATCCATTGAGCAGATTGAAAGAGAATTGGAAAAAATTGCGTGCTATACATGACAGGCTCAATATTGAGATGTGGGCAAATTGCGAAACATTTACATGGGAGAAAGGGACAAATGACCGCTCATCAGCATTGGTGCCTGCATCATTTTCAAGGGTTTTGTCCCAAATGTCAGCTGCATCTGTAGCAGGTGCCGACAGAATAATCTCCTTTATAGTATGCGGAATGTGGGATAAACCCGGTTCTGCCTATCCGCTTGGGCAACCTATTTGCTCTTCCAGGTTATACGAAGATTATATGTCGTGGTTGGGTGGAGAGCATTTCTGGAGAGTGGCCGGACAATCTGTTGCAGATGGGGCGGAGGAGAATCCCAATGATGAGCGCTGGACGAGTTTTGGAGAGGGAGAAAATGAGTATATAATTACTCTCGAACATGGAACATCTGATATTCTTGTGAGGGTACTTGACCAGCAAAAAAGGAAAATTGTAACCCCTGAAAAGTTTTACCTGTATCTGTCGGAAGATGGTGTGAAGTATAAAAAATATTCGGAAGCCGGTGTGAAAACCTTTCCAAATAGCCTGCATGACACCTACATAAATTATGTTTTGTTCTCAGACCTGCCGGATTGGGCACACTCTTGCAAAGTGGTCTTCTCAGGTCCTGCCTACTGCTCGTTCAAGGAGTATTGAGAGACATATCATGCTCTCAATTGATGTTTGCAGCTACAAACAGATTAACCAGCGGCCTGTTTGCCGAATTGGTTACAAGCGTAATGGTAAACACCTCTTCTCCAGAGTACTTTGAACTATCTACCATTGCAGTTACTGTAAATTCGGCACCAGGGGCAACCTTTTGAGGATACTCTATCCTGAAATCTTTTCCATTGGTTTCGGCCTTTCGTATGATAAGGTCGCTCGCGCCTGTATTCCTTAAATTGAATGTTGCCTTTACAGGTGTTCCTTTGGTTATGTTGCCAATGCTTATAGAGCTGTTTTTTGCCAATATCATTGAACTCCTGTTCTTCTCTTCCTTTGTGAGTGTGGAGAACCTGTCAATTATAAGAGTGCTTACCTCAAACTTTTTGGGAGCTTTTACACCGTTGCATATCACGTCTGCAGAATAGATAGTGTTTCCCCAGTTCTCCTTTTCATTGGTATTTACTGTAAAGGTAATCTCGGCAATATCACCTGCCGCAATTTTTGCAGGGGTCACCTTTACAAACAGACCTGGTGAGACATTTGTAAATTTAATCTCCTGAGCCTGTTTTGTAGTGTTGGCAACAGAGACCGACGATGTCTTTACAAATCCCTGTTCAATTTGTCCCAATCTTATCTCCTTTTTAGAAAAGCCCAGTGGCCCGTTGGATATTGGAAAGAGATCCTTTACAGATTTCTGGTTTTCATATACAACACCACTGATCCTCAGAAGAATGGGCTTTTTGCCTGCAGAGGTGTATACTGTAATTGTCTTTTCAAATGGATAGGGCCCCTGGTCATTAAGGTATGTGACCGAGATCTTGCCCCCCTTGCCAGGCATGATTGGCTCTTTTGGCCAGGTTGGTTCTGCACATCCGCAAGATGATATTACATTAAAAATAACTACAGGTTTGTCTGATTTGTTGGTAAACTCAAAAGAACACTCCTGTTTGCCGGCATTGATTGAAATTTTGCCAAAATTGTGTGATGTCTTGTTGAATTCCAGTGCGCTGTCAAAACCTGTCTGTGCAGCAGCCGGAAGATTATATTGCAACGAAAATAAAATTAAGGAAACAATTAATGAAGCCCTTTTTACCATACCCGTCATAAATGCTCTATTTTTTTACAAAGATAAAACAATACTTATTAAATTTGTCCCAATTAAAATTAACAAACTTATGAAATTATTGAAACATTTCTTAGTGCTTGCAATAATGATACCTTTTATTGCAGCTTGTGGCAGCAAATACAAATATGAGAGCGTTGCCGGTGATCCAATGAATTCGAGAATTTATACATTGGATAATGGATTGAAGGTATATATGACTGTAAATGAGTCTGAACCACGTATTCAGACATATATTGCAGTGAGAGTTGGAGGAAAAAATGATCCAAGTGAAACAACAGGTCTTGCACACTATTTTGAGCATTTGATGTTCAAGGGTTCCGAGCAGTTCGGTACAACCGATTATGCTGCAGAGAAGCCGATGCTTGATGAGATTGAGGCAATGTTCGAGAAGTACAGGACACTTGAAGATCCTGCTGAGAGGGCTGCCCTTTATGCAAAAATCGACAGCGTGTCGCTTGAGGCTTCAAAATTGTTCATTCCTAATGAGTATGACAAACTTATGGCTGCAATAGGCGCTCAAGGAACAAATGCATATACAGGTTATGATATGACAGTATATGTTGAGGATATTCCTTCAAATCAGATTGAGAATTGGGCAAAAGTCCAGTCAGACCGCTTCAAACATAATGTGATCAGAGGATTCCACACAGAGTTGGAGACTGTTTATGAAGAGAAGAACATGTCTTTGACAGATGACTCAAGAAAATGCCTTGAGGCTATGTTCGCATCTCTTTTCCCTAACCATCCTTATGGCACACAAACAATTCTTGGAACACAGGAGCATTTGAAGAATCCTTCAATTACCAATATCAAGAACTACTACAAGAACTGGTATGTTCCAAATAATATTGCAATCTGTCTTTCCGGAGATTTTGATCCTGACGTGATGATTGCTACAATCGACAAGTATTTTGGTGATATGGTTCCTAACAAAGAGTTGAAAAAATTGGAGTTCAAGAAAGAGGAGCCTATAACTGAGCCAATAATCAAAAATGTATATGGCTTGGAGTCTCCAAATATTGTGCTTGCGTGGCGTTTCAATGGTATGGCAGATTTGCAGATTGATACTTTGAATGTGCTTTCAGAGGTGCTTTTCAATGGCCGTGCAGGTGTTGTTGACCTTGATATCAATCAGGCCCAAACCACTTTGGGTACCTATGCTTTTGCATATGCGCAGGCAGATTACTCCGCTTATGTTATGCAGGGATTCCCTAAACGTGGCCAATCTTTGGAGCAGGTTAAGGAGATAATGTTGGCTGCTATAGAGAAGGTAAAAAGAGGTGAGTTTGACGAGTCTCTTCTTACATCTGCAATCAATAATGCAAAACGTGTAAAAATGGAGAAGCTTGAGGCAAACCAACAAAGGGCAGATATGTTTGTTACAGCATTCATCAATGATATTCCTTGGGCACAATATGTGGGAGAACTCGACAGATTGTCAAAAATTACTAAAGAGGATGTTGTGAAGTTTGCCAATGCTCACTTTGTCAATAACTATGTTCAAGTGAACAAGTTGGAGGGTAAGGATGATTCTGCCCAAAAGATAGCAAAACCAAAAATCACCCCTATACATACAAACCGTGACAAGGTGAGTGATTTCCTTGCAGAGGTTCAGGCGAGTGAGGTTGCTCCTATTGAACCTGTCTTCCTTGATTATGAAAAAGATATTACCAAAGCTACTGCCAAGTCAAATGTAGAGGTGTTGTACAAACAGAACAATACAAACTCTCTATTCTCACTTACTTATCTTTTTGAAAGAGGAGACAATGATGATAAATTGCTCTCTTTGGCAGCAGATTATATTGATCTTTTGGGTACCGACAAATATTCGGCTGAGGAGTTGAAGCAGCAATTCTATAATTTGGCTTGTGATTACAGAATAACTGTAAATGAAAATCAGACATACTTCAATCTGTCGGGCTTGTCTGAAAATATGGATGAGGCTTTGGCTTTGTTTGAGGAGTTCCTTTCAAATTGCAAAGCGGATGAAGCAGCATTGGCGGCAATGAAACAGAATATTTTCCAGGCTCGTATAAACAACAAGACAGACCAGCGTCAGAATTATATACGTATGACAGCCTATGTTCAGTATGGTCCGGAGAATACATTTACAAACATTCTATCAAACAAGGAGATAGAGGCTCTTGCATCTGAACAGCTTATATCTTCTTTGAAGAGTCTTATGGAGTATGACCATACTGTTTTGTACTACGGTCCTATGTCTGCAGACAACTTTATTGAGGGCTTCAATAAAGTGCATGCAATAGGAGAGTCTCTAAAACCTATGCCTGAGAGCAGAAGATATACACAATTGCAGACAAAAGAGGATAAGGTATTTATTGCCCCTTATGATGCAAAACAGATATATATGATTTCATATTCAAATACAGGTGAAACATTTGATGCATCAAAAGCTCCTGTCATTACAATGTACGGAAGCTATTTTGGAGGTGGAATGAACAGTATTGTGTTCCAGGAGATGCGTGAGGCAAGAGGATTGGCATACTCAGCAAATGCCAAATATAAATTGGCTTATGAGGATAAGAATGCTCCATACAACTATACATCATTTATTGCAACACAAAATGACAAGATGATGGATGCCATTAGAGCATTTGATGAGATTATCAATAATATGCCTGAGTCTGAGGCTGCATTTGCAGTTGCAAAAGATAATATCATAGCAAGCATAAGAACAGACCGTGTACTTGGAGACAGAGTTCTTTGGAACTATGTAAAGGCAAGGAAAATGGGCTTGACAGAGGATTCACGAAAACTTTTATTTGAGCAGGCACAGAACTTTACCCTTGCTGATATTGTTAAATTCCAGCAGGAGGTAGTTAAGGATAGAAAATATTACATTGGAATCTTGGGCGATGAGAAGGATTTGGATATGAAGAGTCTGGGTAACGGTGATTATGGAAAAATTGTTAGATTGTCGCAAAAAGATATTTTTGGTTACTAAGATTTAAGTGTTATATTTGCATCCGATTTGATGGGAAATATAGAAAAATCAATAAACATTAGTTAACAATTAATTTTTTACAATTATGGCTTACAAAATTTCAGAGGATTGCGCAGCTTGCGGAACTTGTATTGATGAGTGTCCAGTAGGTGCTATTTCAGCAGGTGACATCTACAAAATTGATCCTAACATGTGTACAGATTGCGGTACTTGTGCAGCAGCTTGTCCAGTAGGTGCAATTGCTCAAGCGTAATTTATCCTTAAAGATTAAAAAGGCCAATCCTCAGTGGGTTGGCTTTTTTTTTGCTTACTATTTGCAAAGTAATGCTTATATTTGTAGTTTACTTTAAAAGTGTGTTAACATAAAATAATATAAAATATTGTAATGGTATCATTTTCAGGTTTTTTGAAGAAGATGTTCGGCTCTAAGGCAGACAGGGATTTGAAGGAGATCCAACCTGTTCTGTCAAAAATATTGGAGGCGTACAAGAGAATTGACATTTTGTCAGATGATGAGTTGCGTGCCGAGACACTAAGAATAAAAGGAATAATTGCAGGAAGGATTGCAGATAATGAGGCTAAGAAAAAGGCTTTGAGAATGCAGCTTGATGGTGTGAGCATATCTGCAGATGAAAAGGAAAAACTTGCAACAGAGGTAGACAAACTTACCAAAAGGATAGATGAGCAGATTGAAGAGGTGTTGATGGAGGTTCTTCCTGATACATTTGCAATTGTCAAATCTACTGCGCGCAGATTCAAAGAGAATGCTGCCATTAGAGTAAAGGCTACAGATTTTGACCGTGATCTTGCTGCAACAAAGGATTTTGTGACAATTGACGGTGATTATGCCATCTGGAAAAACTCATGGATGGCTGGCGGTAATATGATTACCTGGGATATGGTTCATTACGATGTTCAGCTTATTGGCGGTATTGTGCTGCATCAGGGAAAGATTGCTGAGATGGCAACTGGTGAGGGTAAGACATTGGTGGCTACCCTTCCTGTATTCTTGAATGCATTGGCCGGAAAGGGAGTGCATGTGGTAACAGTGAATGATTATTTGTCAAAACGTGACTCCGAGTGGATGGGCCCGCTTTATCAGTTCCACGGTTTGAAAGTTGATTGTATTGACAAATACCAGCCAAGTTCTGAACAGCGCAAAGCTGCATATAGGGCAGATATTACATTTGGAACAAACAATGAGTTCGGTTTTGATTATTTGCGTGACAATATGGCTATTGAGGTGGATGAACTTGTGCAGAAGAAACACCATTATGCAATTGTGGATGAGGTAGACTCTGTGCTGATTGATGATGCGCGTACACCGCTTATCATCTCAGGACCTGTTCCAAAGGGTGATGACCAGCAGTTCATGGAGTACAAACCTTATGTGGAGAGATTGTATAACCTTCAGAGAAGTGATGTCACCAGATTGTTGAATGAGGCGAAAAAACTTATAGCTGAAGGAAATAAAGAGGAGGGTGGCAAGATTCTTTTACGTGCATTCAAAGGTTTGCCAAGATATAATCCGTTAATCAAATATTTGAGTGAGCCTGGAATCAAACAGTTGCTTTTGAATACAGAGGCTCTCTATATGCAGGAGAACAGCAAGCATATGCATCTGATAACAGATGATCTGTTCTTTGTAATTGATGAAAAACAGAAGTCGGTAGAACTTACAGATAAGGGTCATGAGACAATAGCAAAGAATGTTAGCGACAGTAAGTTCTTTATCTTGCCTGATGTTGGAGCTGAAATTTCCGAGTTGGAAAAAATGGAACTTGCTCCGGAGGAGAAACAGGCAAAGAAGGATGAACTTCTTGCAGATTATGCACTTAAATCGGAGCGTGTGCATACAGTCAACCAGCTGTTGAAGGCATATACAATGTTCGAGAAGGATGTTGAGTATGTTACAATGGATAACAAAATCAAAATTGTAGATGAGCAGACCGGCCGTATTCTTGAAGGAAGAAGATATTCCGACGGACTTCATCAGGCAATTGAGGCCAAAGAGAATGTAAAGGTTGAAGCTGCAACTCAAACATTTGCTACAATTACACTTCAGAACTATTTCAGAATGTACCACAAGTTGGCAGGTATGACAGGTACAGCCGAGACTGAGGCTGGGGAGTTCTGGTCAATCTACAAGCTGGATGTGGTTACAATTCCAACAAACCGTCCTGTTATAAGAAAAGATAATGATGATCTTATCTATAAAACCAAAAAAGATAAGTATAATGCTGTAATAGAGAAGATTGTTGAACTCAGAGATGCAGGCAGACCTGTATTGGTGGGAACAACATCTGTTGAGATTTCTGAGTTGTTGAGCAGAATGCTCAAACTTAGAGGTATCAAACATAATGTACTGAATGCAAAACAGCATGCAAGAGAGGCAGAGGTTGTTGCAGAAGCAGGACAAACAGGTGCAGTTACAATTGCAACCAATATGGCAGGTCGTGGTACCGACATCAAGCTTCCTGCAGCCGTTAAGGAGGCAGGTGGTTTGGCCATTATAGGTACTGAGCGTCACGACAGCCGTCGTGTTGATCGCCAGTTGCGCGGACGTTCCGGACGTCAGGGTGATCCGGGATCTTCTGTCTTCTTTGTCTCATTGGAGGATGATCTTATGAGATTGTTCGGCTCTGACCGTCTTGCAAAAGTGGTTGACAGAATGGGTATGGAAGAGGGAGAAGTGCTTCAGCACTCAATGTTGTCAAATGCGATTGAACGCGCCCAGAAGAAGGTAGAGGAGAATAACTTTGGTATACGTAAGCGTCTTCTTGAATATGATGATGTAATGAACTCCCAGAGAGAGGTTATCTATACCAGAAGA
>JAFZFL010000028.1 GCA_017555925.1 Bacteroidales bacterium
AGATTGTCTCTCTTATGCCACCACCAAAAATGAGTATTTAATCTGTTCCTTTTCATATACCGCGCAAAATTAAAAAATATTCTCTCTCATTGTTCTTCTGAGATGAAAAACTTTCCAAACTCACTTATTTAAGATAATCAGTGTAGAGAATTCCCTTCAGATGGTCTGTTTCGTGTTGGAAGATGCGGGCGGTAAACCCTTTGACTGTGTCCTGCACTTGTGTTAAGGTTTGAGGGCATGTATAGGAGATTATAACCCATTGTGAGCGCTCAACCATTCCATTTTTGTTTGGAACTGAGAGACATCCCTCCCTGCCGGTTTCGCTTTCTTGTGAGCGCCCTACTATTGTAATGTTGGGGTAGACTTCAAAAGGGAATCCCTCTTTGTCGTAACGTTGTACAGCTATAATCTGGCGAAGAATGCCCACTTGTGGACCGGCTATTCCCACGCCGTCTACGGTGCTGTCGGTAACAGTTCTTACCATCCGTTCTGCGAGTATGCGGTATGCCGGGTCGGTAATGTCGTCATTTGAAAAAGGGGTGCAGAGCTGTCGGAGAAGCGTACTATCTGATTCCTCTTCTATTGTGTATACTTTCATCAGTGGGGTAACAGTGTCATTTATAATGAGGAGTTCATTGGCGGTAAAGGTCAGGGATTTTTTGTGGAAACTGCATGATGTGGGGCCGTTAACCAATGAAACGACGCATAAGATGATTACAGCAAAAGCGGTTAATTTTTGTGGTTTGTTTTTCATGTCGGATATTTATATCAGTTTGCTGCAAAAATACTGATTTGTGGCGAAATTGTGAATATGTTTCCAATAGTTTTTTGTATTGGAGAAGGGTAGTTAAAATTAGTCTCCAAATAATGTAATTAATTGTGAATATATGGTTTGAGGGTATTTGATTTTATTGAAAAAAGTGATAATTTTGCACGCTTTTATAGGGCGGGATATTAGAGAAAATTTATAAACAACAAATAACAGATGAAAACAACAAAAACTTTATTGCTGTTTGCTGTTACGGCGCTGTTTTGTGTGAGTTCCATTATTTCTTCAAATGCACAGAGTTCGCCTGCAGGGAACGCGGCACAAAATGTAGAGAGCAAGAAACCCCTTGATCACTCTGTTTATGACAAATGGTATGGAATGGGCGGATACTTGTTGACTAAAGATGGCAAGTATTCGGCAATTTACCAGAACAGGTCAGAGAATGATGGTCATGTGGAGATTATCAATCTTGCGGACAATTCGGTATTGAAGATTGATAGAGGTTCAAAGGCCAAACTTGTTGCAGACAACAAACATTTGCTCTGTATGATACGTCCTTTTTATAAGGATATGAAAGAGGCTAAGCAAAAGAAGGTTAAAGCCGACAAAATGCCTAAGGATACCATGTGTGTGGTTAATTTCTACACAGGTAATGTCCAGAAATTCCCTTTTGGAACGAAGATGGATGCTCCAAAAGATGGTGGTAATTTCATAGTGTTCGAGGCTAGGATAATGAATGATTCCCTTAAACGTAATGCCCTTTTTGTATATGACCTTACCAAAGAAGCAGTGGTTGATACTCTTATGAATGTTGAGTCTTTTTCATTCAACAAAATGGGTACTGAACTTTACTGTATGAAGAGAGTTGTGAAAGAGAAGGCTAAAAAGGGTGATAAGGGTGCGGCCCAGCAGCCGGCTGGAGAACTTTCATTTGACAAGAGAAGTGAGAATAGCGGTATATTTGTTTACAGACCTGCAACTAAAGAGATAGAGGTTGTTATTGAGGGAACAGAGAAGAGCAAGTTTGTGAAGCCTAATCTTTCAAAGGATGAGACAATGTTGTATTTCTATGCAAATACAGATACAACCAAAAAGTATGAGGAGAATGTTGAGGTATGGACTTATAAAATTGGATCAAAGAGTCCCGTAAAGGTAATTGATAACAGCATTAAAGGTTTGAGGGATGGCTGGAAAGTGAGCAGCTACAGAGCTATAAACCTTAGCGATGATAATAACCGCCTCTTTTTTGGTGTATGGGTGCCTGCCCCTAAGAAAGATGCTACAATTAAAGAGGAGATGGCACAACTTGATGTATGGCACTACAATGACAAGTATATTCAAACCCAGCAGCAGCATACAAAAAATACAGAGAGCAGAAGAAGCTACCTTTCATACGTAAAACTTGATGGTAACGGAGCTTTGGATAAAACTGCATTTGGTTCTGAAAGGGAGTTTGTACAGCTTGCAGATATCAATTATCCTGTAGCAAGAGTCACTCAGGAGTGGAATGGCGATTGGGCATACGCATTTACTGAGGAGAAGTATCTGATCTCAAGCCAGTGGGATGCTAACCCTATTTACGACATCTATGTAATTGATATGAAAGATGGTTCATCTGAACTGATTATGGAGGCGAAACCATTCTATAACCTTAATGTGTCACCTGAGGGCAAATATATCTATTGGTTTGATGCTGTAGAGCAGGAGTGGTTTACTTGGAATAAAGAGACTAAAGTTGTTAAAAACATCTCTGAGAAGATACCTTATCCTTTGTACAATGAGTTGCATGATACTCCAAAAATGGCCCCTGCTTATGGCAATGGCGGTTGGAGAACTGGAGACAAATCATTCTTTGTATATGACAGATGTGATGTTTGGGAGCTTGATCCCGACGGAGTAAGAGAGCCTCAGATGCTCACACAGGGATTGGGAAGAGAGAAAGATTACACATTCAAGATGATTCGTTTGGACCAGTTGCAGTTGCCTGAGGGTACTCCTGGTATCAAAAAAGAGCCAATCAAAGATAAAGAGACCGTATACTTTACAGCATTTGACAATAAATCAAAAGGATATGGTTACTTTACAAGAGAGTTCAAGGGTAAGAAACTTCAGCCTATGAAGCAGCTTATTATGGAGCCTGAGTTCAATTTGGGATACTTGAACAAAGCAGAGAAGGCAAATGTGCTTACATACGTTCAAGGTAACTTTGTTGAATCTCCAAACTTGTGGGTTACAAAAGACTGGTTCAGGACAAGAACAAAACTTACCAATACAAACCCTCAGCAGAAAGATTATAACTGGGGTACTTGCGAGTCTGTTTACTGGACAACAGCAGATGGTACACGCGATATAGAGGGATTGCTATACAAACCGGAGAACTTTGACCCTACAAAGAAATATCCGATGGTTGTTTACTTCTATGAGAAGAGTTCACAACACAAACATGTATACAGAAAACCTGCAGTGAGCCGCTCAACCATTAACATTACATACTTTGTAAGTAACGGTTATTTGGTATTTATGCCAGATGTCCACTATGTTACAGGTCATCCTGGTTATAGTGCAATGAACTGTATTGTTGCCGGTGTTAAGGAGCTTATAAAGAGACACAGCTGGGTTGATGCAGACAATATTGCCATTCAGGGCCAAAGCTGGGGAGGTTACCAGGTTGCCTATATGGTTACACAGACAGATATGTTCAAATGTGCAGGTTCTGGAGCACCGGTGGCAAATATGACAAGTGCATACGGTGGAATACGTTGGGGTTCAGGTGTAGTAAGACAGTTCCAGTATGAGCACACCC
>JAFZFL010000029.1 GCA_017555925.1 Bacteroidales bacterium
AGTATACAGATGAGGACCGCAGTTTTGTAGAGAATGACGACAATTGACTGGATTATCTTTTTGAGTAGAAAATATACCAACCTATGAAAAACTTCTTTAAAAACACAATAGTACAGCTGTTACTGGCTGTGGTTATTGGTATTGTAACGGGATTTTACATTAAAGGGGGAGCTCTGAGTACCGTTGTAAGTATAAAGCACGTAACAGGACAACTAATATTCTTTCTTGTACCGCTAATAATTCTTGGCTTTATTGCCCCTTCAATTGCCCAGTTGCGCAGCAATGCATCACAAATGCTCCTGTTTGCATTTGGAATTGCATACTTGTCATCTATTGGGGCATCTTTCTTTGGAGCAGCTGTAGGATATCAGGTTATTCCGCATCTTAACATTGCATCTGATGCGAGTGCCCTTAAGGAGTTGCCGGAGAATATGCTAAAGATAGACATTCCACCTGTAATGAATGTAATGACAGCTCTTGTACTTGCAGTGGTAATTGGATTGTCTGTAGCTTGGGTAAAATCAGACGAGTTCACCAGATTGCTTGAGACCTTCCAGAAAATGGTTCTGGAACTGGTAAAAAAGATTCTTTTGCCCGTTCTTCCAGTATTCATTTTTGCCAATTTCTGCGTATTAAGCTACCAGGGAGCAGTTACAACACAGTTGCCGGTTTTCATTTCCATTTTGCTTATAGTAATTGTATGCCATTATATATGGCTGGGTGTCCTGTACCTGATTGCAGCATTGTATTCACGCAAAAACAGCTGGCAGGTATTGAAACATTACGGTCCGGCATACCTTACCGCTTTGGGAACAATGTCTTCTGCAGCAACATTGGGAGTTGCACTTGATTGTGCCCATAAAAGCCCTATCCTGCGTAAAAAAGTAAGCGATGTGGCAGTACCTCTGTTTGCAAACATTCATCTTTGCGGTTCAATCCTTACTGAGACTCTGTTTGTAATGACAGTTTCACAGCTGCTGTACGGCACACTGCCTGATTTCTTCACTTTAACTCTGTTTATCCTTTTGCTTGGATTGTTTGCAATTGGTGCACCTGGGGTCCCAGGCGGTACAGTACTTGCTTCATTGGGGCTTATTATCTCTGTTCTGCATTTTGATGAAGCGGGAACAGCACTTCTCCTTACAATTTTTGCCCTTCAAGACAGCTTTGGAACAGCCTGCAATGTAACCGGAGATGGAGCCCTGACACTTATTACAGACACGTACGAACAGAAAATTGAGCAAGCTCAGTAAATTATAAATAAAGAAATATTAAAAGCCGGGACGACGCAGTCTCCTCTACTTCGTCATTGCTTTGCAATAACTCGTAACCGTCGAATGAGGTCCCTGATTTTAATATTTCTGTTTTTATATTATCTACGCTCTCTTACATCTCCAACTTCTCAAGTATATGTGCCGGCACTGCTGCCTTATTCACAAGAATATTCATTGTCTTGTATTTCACATATGCCTCTGAGGCATAATTGTGACCTTTATAATCACCAAACATTCCCCAAGAATTCTTTACCATATAGTATTTGGTTCCGTTCTGGTCTTTTGCAATACCGTAGATATGCATTGCGTGGTCATCTGTAGTCTCTTTGTTGTCGTATGCAACCTGACGCATCTGCTGAGTGATTACTTTCTCCTTGCCAGGAGCTTTCAAATTATACAGGGCAGCATCTTTCTCAGCTTTGCTTACTCCAATCCATTTTGCCTCATCAGAACCTGCACCCATATTGGCCTCCACATCTGGTATAATTGCAAGACCGTTCTCACCCCAGCTCTTCTCCGACATATCTGATGTCCAGCCCACAGTGTAACCGTTCTCAATTGCATAATCCATAACCTCAATCATCTCTTCCATTGGTATATTATACGACAAGGTATTTCTCCAGTTGTCTCTTACCTCAATAGAAAACTCCTCATAGAACGGATGATGAGAGAAAGAGGTGAAAGAGATATAATTGTCGGGATTAAGATTCAGAGACTCTGCGTATGATTTTGGGGTGTACTCTTTTCCATCTACTGTGAATTTCTGAGGAATCTCCCCCAAATATGATGCTAATACATTATTCAAACCTGTAAGCCAAGCAGTTGATAGTTTCTTGTTAGGGTTGTTTGCAACTGCATTTACATATCCTCTGAGAACACCTGTAATCTCTCCGTGAACGTGTCCGGTCTCGCCATAATTCAAACCTGGCATTACACTGTCCGGCACAAGTCCGTCTCTGCCAAGAATATAAAGCACATCACCAAAATCAGCTCCAGGGCCATAATGGAGGTTCTTGTCCAATTGCACATATTTGATTGCCCTGTCGGTATAGGATTTTGATACCACAAACATCTCTGAAAGGTCCAAATCTGCAGGGGCACCTTTCTTAATTGCCTCACTCTCAAGGAAACTTATGCCGGCAAAACACCAGCAGGTACCTGTCTGGTTCTGGTCTTTAACAGGGGTTACAGGATTTGCCTTAACAGTTGTAAACTGGTATCCCTGAGGTTTCTCCTCCCCTTTATTGTTATTTTTCTGGGCAAATGCAGATACAGAAACAGCACCTGCAAGCATTAGCATTGAAACTGTCTTTATTACTCTCATAGCGTTAAATTTTGTTCTCAAAGTTACAAAAATATTATTTGAACCATTGGTAATATATGTTGTTTTCTTACAAAACAATAGAATATGCACACAACAGATATTACCCCAAAGACGAGCCATAAAAGAACTGTAGAAGAGTTTGACATCAAAAAATATATGGGTGACTGGTATGAAATTGCCCGTTATGAAAACTTTTTTGAGCGTGGCCTCACCGATGTGCGTGCCCATTACTCTCTTCTTCCCGACAGTACGGTAAAAGTGAAAAATTGTGGAATAACCCCACACGGAAAATTGAAAACAATTTATGGAACTGCATTCCAACCACATCCCGGTACACCTGCCCACCTTAAAGTGAGCTTCTTCTGGTGGTTTGCATCGGACTACAACATTATTATGCTTGACAAAGACTACAACTGGTCAGTTATAAGCGGCAATAATGGAAAATACCTTTGGATTCTCTCCCGCACCAAATTCTTGCCGGGGGAAACACTTGATGAGATATTCAAATTCCTCCGTACAAGAGGTTATAACCCAAGCAAACTGGTTTTCTAAAACTCATATACCTCAGATGTGCTCCTTCTTGGGAGGCAGACCAATTTTGTATCCTTGTCGGGAATAGCACCTGCAGAACGCAATGCTGCGGAAATGGCGTTATGGGCCAGAGCCGGAGTGTTGTTGTTTTCGCTCAAATGGCAAAGGAACAGGTGGGTGAGATTCTTGTGCCAGAACCTCTTTACTGCCGATGCTGCCTGTTCGTTGCTCAAGTGCCCTTGCCCTTGCACAATCCTCACTTTCAGTTCTGGGGTATATGAACCGGCAAGGAGCATATCAAGGTCATAATTGCTCTCAAAAATGACAATTTGAGACATCTTGCAATATTTTATCACATCATCAGTAACCGCACCAACATCTGTAATGAATGTGAATTTTTTACCGTAAAAATCTATATGATAGCCTACAGTTTCTGTTGCATCGTGAGGTACAACAAATGGTGTGAATGTTACACCTTTGTATGAAGATGGCATCCCAGGTAATGTTTTGCGCACACAACCGCTCAAACGGCATCTGGTACAGGGGTGATTGTCCAACGATGCGTGCAGTTTTTCTGTTGCATATACAGGTTTGTAATATTTCTGGGCAACCATACCAAGACCTTTGATGTGGTCTATATGGTCGTGTGTAACAAGGAGAAAGTCTATATTATCCATAGAAATTCCCTGCTCCTGTAACCTTTTCTTTATGGTTCTTGGGCCAATACCGGCATCTATGAGCAAGCCTGTCTCCTCATTACCTATGTAATAACAGTTCCCGTTACTTCCGCTGGAGAGGCTGAAAAACTTTACCATTTCTCCCAACTATTCCCCTAATGTTTTCAATGCAGAATAAACCTCATCCTCCAGGTTGTTATCCACATTGTAAAGTAGTACATTAAAACCTGCAACTCTTCCCGCTTCTATGTTTGCAGCCGAATCATCTATAAAGAGAGTCTCTTGCGGAAGCACTCCGGAGTCTGCCAACACTTTTTCATAAATGAGTGGTCCCGGCTTGGAAGCATTAAGCTCAAAAGAGAGATAGAGCTTTTCAAAAACATCCTCAATATCTACACCTTGAGCCTGCAGGAACAGCTCACAACATTTTCTCCAGGCAATTGGATTCACATTGCTCAACAGCAGCAGATTATATTTTTCCTTAAGGTCGAGCAACAATTTAACCTTATACGGTGATACCTCTGTAAGGAAAGTATCAAGGGTAGAATCTATCATCTCATCTGTAACACCCTCCATCTTGCAATGTTCCCTGACAATATCCCTGAACTCTGCACTGTCAATATCTCCATTCTCAAATTTTGCAAAAAAACCTTTTTGCGCATACGCATTCAAGTACTCTCCAAAATCATCAAACCCCAAATCTTTGGAAAAATTGTCCAGACACCTCTTCCTGTACAAAGAAACCAGAACCCCTCCAAGGTCAAAAATCAAATTCTTAATCATTAACTTACAAACGTTTTATCAATTCAGTAAACAATAAAGTCATCTTGTCTGCAGCAGCATCTGCTGCCTTTACCACATCGTCCCCGTCATTTACAAAATCAGGTGCAAAATCATCGTGAGCCTCATTTGTAATTACAGAGATTCCAAACACAGGAATTGAACTGTGACGAGCCACAATCACCTCTGGAACTGTAGACATTCCTACAGCATCTGCCCCAATGGTTCTGAAATATTTATACTCAGCAGGTGTTTCGTATGTAGGTCCGCTGCTGCCCAGATAAACACCTTTTTTCAAAGAAATACCACTATCAGAAGC
>JAFZFL010000030.1 GCA_017555925.1 Bacteroidales bacterium
CACTTCTCATTACCTGTAAGCTGGTAACCTTTAATCATTGCAATGGCAGACTCAAGATGCACCCACCAAAGTTTCTGGTCCCACTCAAGTTGTTGCTGAGGATAGCCTTTACAGTCAAGGAAGTAGAAGATTCCACCATACTCTTTGTCCCAACCATACTCAATAACATCAAGGGCAATTTTAACACACTTCTCAATAAGAGCATTGTCATTTCTTCTTATTCCAAGGTTCATCATAAACCATAAAGCCTCAAGATCGTGTCCGGGATTTATTACACGGCCCTCAAAACAGTCAACAGGAGTTCCGTCTGGAGCCACATTCTCAAGCATTACTCCAAGTTCGGGCTGATAGAATACATTGAGAATCTCGCTCAAGCACTCATCAATTGTAGTGTCAAGCATCGATTTGTCTTCAATAATATTCTCAACCTCAAGCGCCATATTGCAAATAATCATTGGAAGAGCAAAACCCTTCATAGGTCTTGTTCCCGGATATGATTTCTCCCATTTTCCTTTAGGGTCATTACGGCGGTCAAGAATACGCTGGAATGTTTTAAGTGCTATCTCCTTGTACTCCTGGCTTCCTGTAGCCTCTGCAAGTTGTGCAAAAGCCATACAGGCAAAAGTATTTGAGAAAATATTGTATGGCTGTATGATTGGTTTTCCCTCTCTTGTAACTGAGAAATAGAAATCATAATTGCCGTCGTGACCATACTTTTTCAGGAACTCACCGCCCTGAACAGCACAATCCAACCACTCCTGATTCTTCTCAACCTTGTTGTAAAGCATTGCAAACATCCAAACTTCACGGCCCTGAAGCCAAATGAACTTGTCTGTATCAAACACGCTTCCATCCCGGTTCAAACAAGAGAAATAACCTCCGAACTCCTTATCCTGGCTCTTCTCCAACCAGAAAGGCAGACAATTCTCTCTCAATTCCTTCTCATATTGAGAAGCCAATTCTTTAAAGTCAAGTGTTGTCATTGATATATTAACTTAATTAATCTACTTTACTGTGTTCAAATACTGGTTGATTGCCTTTTCAAAATCATTCCAGTAATTGTACATTCTTATGTGGCACAAATCAAAAATGAACAATCCGTCAGATGCATTTATACAAACATTTACAATCTGTGGCATAAGTTTGCCCTGACCTCCCTTTTCAAATCCAGAACCGTTTCCAATATCAGGACCGCCTGCATATGGAACATCCGCAAGTTTGTAACCCGCCTGCAAACAGAAACCCTGCATTGTCCACTCACTGTTTCCTGTAATGGAAGAGGTACCGGCATAAGCTCCAATAAACATAAAGTCGCAATGGTCTGCATAACCATAGCTGCTATAATCCTCCAATGCCCAGGCATAGCTTCTTCGAGCATTATAAGTAGGATGTGCCCAGTTCACTCCCGACGGATAATATGAATTGTACCAGCCACCAACATAACAGCCGAAACGGATATCAGGATTTACCTTATGCACCTTCTCAGAAGCTTTCTCAACAAAGTCGTGAATCATCTTTGCCCTGAATGACATCCACTTCTTCTGCATATCAGTAACAGGGTTTGACAATTCTTCCTGTCCTGGAGCAAATATATCGCCTGGCCAATTCTGAACAGATGTGCCAAGATATTTTTCAAATTTTGCCTTCGACTCATTTGAAAAATCTCCAAGCATGTCATCATCAGAATATCTGCATCTGTCAAGCACAATGCCATCAAGTTCCTTATATGAAGCAAGATCCTCAAGAAGGTTCAAGAGATACTCGGTAACCTCATCATTTGCCGGATTGAGGAAGCGTGTAGATGCCCTCTCTTTCTGATCCATTGTATTTACAAGACCATCATTGGTATTGAGTACAACAGCCCAATCTTTCTTTGATGCATCATTAAACAGAATACCATCATATCCAAGGCCATAATGACACATACATCCTCCAACCATAGTATTGATTGCAGCATTCACCCTCAGGCCAACTTTATGTCCCTCCTCGATGAAGGTCTGCAAATAGTCAAAGTCTGCTGTTCTCTCAACCCAAACATAGCCTTTTGATGTCCAGGCATCCACCCTCTTCAATGCAGCCTCTGTATCAGATTTGAAAAGAACACCTGTATTTGTAGGACGCACATCAACTATCACATCTGTGAATCCCATCTTTGCAACACGTGCAAGATCTGCAGCAATATACTCCTTGTCATTTGCATAGTACTGGAAATTGGCAGCAGCATCAATCCAGATATAACGTGGTTTACCCTTGAAAACACCTGGAGTTGGAACCTCAGGTTCAGGTTCAGGCTCGGGTTCCGGAGTAGGCTCTGGAGCAGGTTCCTGATTATTTTCATTCCACTCCTCATTCCAAAGATGCTCAGGATCCTTCTCTATACAAGAAAACGCCAACCAGGATAAGCTGACAGCTATTAATATGTACTTTAAATATTTCATATAATTTATTTTAACATTAGTGTGCTGGCAACAGCCCTTTGTGAACCATCAGAAACCTTAATTGTCTCTTTTCCATTAACCAGCATACAACTTGATCCGCCACCATCAAGATTAATGGCCTCTACACAACCTAGTGCAAGCATAATGTTGGCAACATCCTCTGTTGTAAGTCCCTTTACGCCTTCAGTCATATTACGTCCTTCACATACAAAAAAGATTATTTTATTATCTTTTGTAACACCCACTGCAGTACGGGGAGCATCAATATCCGGGCCAATGCCCGATGTACCATTGAAGAGTTCAGCCACATAACTGTTTACAAACTTCCCCTCACGTACAAGAAGCGGTCCTCCACCAATGCCAATCTTTGCTGAGAGTTTTTTAGCTCCCTCAGGATATGTGGCAGAAGGTACAGCCTTTGGAGTATAACCCCATTTGTTGTCTGCAGGTTGCGGATAAACATAATCTGTAGCAGCATTATTGTTGTAATAGGTCCAGGCCGCCTCGTAAGTTCCGTCGCCATAACCAAGAAGTGCCGCACGGGTAGGATAATATATCTTCTTCCAATCCTCAGAGGCATAATTGATGTTATGGGCAAGAACAATGCTATCCCTGACAGCAAGACTTGAAGTATAATATTTGCCGCCGGAAGAATAAAAGAAACCTCCATTTATCACTACAGGCCATTTCTCTGTATTATAAATTTGAGAAGGAGTCCTGAATGGTTCAGATGTTCCATCAATCTCAGGATCTGAGATACTCCACAAGTCAAACGTTGCAGAAGACAACTCAGCTACAGCTATATAGGCTATAATCAATTTGTCCAAACTCTTCGCAGGAGACTTGTAAATTTTTATGGAAGCAGGTAGGGTTCCATAGTCAGAAGAGACTTCTGTCCAGTTTTCCAGAATTGGCTCAACATTCAAGACCTCAGGGATTTTAGTTGTATCCCCCCCACCTTGAGGTGGATTCTGAGGCTGCTCTTCAGGTTGATCCTGTGGTTGGTCAGGTTGCTCATTCTGAGTATTGTCATCCTCGGGAATAGGATCCTTCCCATCGCATCCTACAAAAGAGGATGCGACAAGGAAAAAGACCAATATGAATTTTAAAAGCTTCATAATTACAAGCTTACACAATCAACTGAATAACCGCCAATTACACCGCAGTTGTGATCGAAATAGTAAACGAACATCTTGAATCCGTCTGGAGCTACACCAATAACCACATCAGCTGCTGCAACACCGGCAGCAGCCTGCTGGAACCACTCAATTGAACTTCCAGTTGTAAATACTGGTTTGAGATCTGCAATTGATGCAGGAGATGCTATATCGTAAACAGACAAGATTGGACCTACACCCCACATAGGGAAGTGGCTTGTTACAAGATGCGCACAATATGTTGCACCATTGAAATGCTTAGTATCCAAACAGTTACTATTATAGTTACCATTAGCTACCATTGCAGATTGTGCTACAAGCTTGTTATTTTTGAAGTAGTTTAGAGTATTCTGTGAATAGTGTGTCTCAATTACACCATCCTCAAAGTTTGTAGAAACAGGAACTACTTTTGCAGCATTTGTAGGAGCTGTAGCCCAAGAGATACCGGCGCCATACATATCTACTGTTTTCTCAGATGTAACAACACCACCTGAAACTGTCAAATATGTGAAACGGCTATCCTCTTTAATGCCCTCAACACCTTCGTGTGTAAGAACAATGGCTGCATCTGCATTCACATCACCAATTACTCTAATGTTATGTCCAACAGGAACATCAGTAACATTAGTGTATGAGTACAGCAATACAGGGGCTGATGTAACAGATGATGTTTTGTAAATATTGACAACTCCATCTGGTTGTGCACAATTTGAAATCAAAATATTGCCTGCATCATCACTTGCAATACCGTCAGCTACTGCTGAACCAAGATTTATTGTACCAAGTTTCTCGCCAGTCTGTCCATTCATATAGATTGGAGTAGTACCATTGCCAAGTGAAACAATAAGATTTCCATTGTTATAAGCCATTGAAGGATATACCTTCTCTGTATAGGCAGGGAAACCAAGACGTGTTACAGGCTCAAGATTGAACAAATGTTTCAAAGACTTCTCATTGAAACCATAAGGAATCTTGGTAGGGATTCTCTTGGTAATTGTATATTTTGCCTCAGTCTTACCATCG
>JAFZFL010000031.1 GCA_017555925.1 Bacteroidales bacterium
ATTACCTTAAGGAGAAGATGTTTGCCCCTATGGGCATTTCTAAGGTAAATTGGGAGATAAGCCCTGAGGGAATAAATACCGGTGGCTGGGGATTGCATATTCAGAGCGAGTCTTTGGCTAAAGTTGGCCAAATGTGGCTTGATGGAGGAGTTTGGGATGGTAAACAGATAGTTTCCAAAGAGTGGATAGAGCAAATGAGCAGCAAACATGCCAACGGTGGAGACTACGGATACGGTTATCAGGTGTGGATGTGCAAGTATCCAAGTGCAGTAAGAGCCGACGGGGCCCTTGGACAGTATGTTATTGTGGTCCCCCAGAAGGATGTGGTGATTGTCCTTACAGAGGCATCATTTACCAACGGAAAGCCTCAGAGAGGCCTTATTTGGGACAAATTCTTGCCGGCTCTTTCAGATGAGCCGCTGCCGGCAAGCAAGGATTATGAGTTGCTTAAAAAGAAACAGGCAGCTTACACTCTCGAAATTCCTGCAGGAAAGGCATCTTCCGGAATTGAGAAAAAAATTGTCGGGAAGAAAATCATTATCACAAAGAAAAATATTCCTGTGGGCAATTATAGCTGGAAAGAGGTTTCGTTTGAGAAGACCGGTAAACAATTGCTTATGCACATTGTAATGGAAGATGGCTCTTCATACACCCAGCAGCTTGGTTACAAAACTTGGGGTACTTCAGAGATTGCAGGCTACCCTCCTTATTCACTTAATCCAATTGACTGGAAAAAGGGACTTGAGGGTCCATTCTACGCTGCCGGCTGCTACGGTTGGGAGAAAAACACCCTAAACACGTCCCTGCACTATGTAAACTGGGTAACCTCAATCCATATCAGCTGGACATTTGCTGCAGACGGCAAATCGGTAAACCTTTCAATCACAAACAACCTTGCCAAGAACAAAGTTGTAACTGTTGAATGTCAAGTTGAGTAAAAAGAGAATATAATTGAACCTTTCTCAAAGAACTATGTTATATAGATGAAATAGTTTTTTAAGTTAGGTTAAGTCGGGCAAACCCTGCAGTCTCGGGATGAGGTTGCGGGGTTTGTTTTTTAGGGCATTACTTACTGATTCTCCTTGTTGATGAGGTTTACCACTACTTTTACAATGGTGTCCATTTCATCGGTGCGGCTCTCTGCTATCATAAGGGCAAGTGCTACAAGGGTGTTGTTTGCTATACGCTTTTTCCTCTACAGATGGGTATAGTTCCTCTCCGCCAAAAGTCTGATATATTTGTCCTATACTGCTTTTGAATGAGTTATCTTTCTCATTTGCAAACCATCTGCTACCACCAAATTTACCCTTTAGGGCGTTGATTGCAAGCATTGCATTTTCATACGTTGCTCTGAAAGGTTCTGTTTACTGACTTGACTCTGTAGCCTACTGAGATGATTACATCAAGAGTATAAAATGCAACTTTTTGCTTCACACCAACAACACGCAAAAATTGCGTGTTGTTATCAGAATCCAATTCTTGTTCAGAAAAGATATTATTAATATGTTTTCTGATAGTTTTTTCATCTCTATTAAACAGCGTTGCTATCTGATTAGTGCTTAGCCACACTGTATCATTTTCCAGTTTAACATTAAGTTTTACATCTCCCTCTGGAGAGCGGTAAATTTCAATAAATGAGTTGTTCACTATACCCTATGTGCAAAGAAATAGTCAGCAGCAAAGGTGCCGGGGCCCAGCCAATACATAAGTATGAACACAAACAGATAGAGCATTGCCAGCTCTTTGGTAGGGAACGGGTCATTGGCGTGTACAACAAAAACAGCCATTATCATTGTAAATATCATAGGAATCATAGAGAGTCTGTAAAGGAATCCGGTTATGAACCCCAAGGTACAGAATACCTCTGCAAAAATTGCAAGAGAGAGGGAAACGGTGCTCCCCATACCCATCATACTTGGAAATGAGTTGGATAGAGCCTTAAAGTTTACAAGTTTCTGGAGACCGTGAGTGAGGACCATTGCACCAAAGCCAAATCTGGCAAGGAACAGTAAGATTGAGAAACTGATGCTGTGGTAAGTTGGGAAAAGAAAATTCTGTAACATAATTCAAGTTTTCTTTCCCAAACAATCGGAAAATGCAAATTGTTCAACTCAGACAATCATCGGGAGCAAATCTGAGCAACAGGTACATT
Source organism: Bacteroidales bacterium (assembly GCA_017555925.1). The sequence goes on from JAFZFL010000031.1 coordinate 2,153, forward strand.
CATATAGATTTGGGTGCAAAACTTCACCCTCAACCTTCTCGTGTTCCCAAGTGGAATGGAAAGGAATGTAAACCGCCTTTCCCCCAATGTTCAGCACCGGCAGGATATCTGATTTCATAGAGTTTCCAATCATAAGGAATTCATCACTGCAGCACCCCAGGCGCTCCAGCAATCTGCCATATGCCTCCTCATTTTTGTCACTCATCACCTCAACATGGTGAAAATAATCCCACAACCCGGAGCGGCGCAATTTCCTCTCCTGATCCAGCAAATCCCCTTTAGTAGCCACAATAAGGGTATATTTTCCTCTTCCCGACAACTCCTTAAGCACCTCCTCCACCCCTGGAAGAATCTCCATAGGGACATTTATCAGAGAGGTCCCAATTTCAATGATCCTCTGCATCTCAGTAGGGGTAAGGGGAGCAACTGGTTCCCTGCTGGAAGTTGCTTGGTATGGGGTCTGCTGCTCTGTGTGCAGATTAGAGGAAATACTGCTTGGAAGAATCTTCTTGGAGGCCCTTTTGTCGCTGAAAAGAATAGCAGTCTCCATTAGGGACAGGGTAAAAGCCTTTGCCCCATAACCGTACGGGGCAAGGTTCTTCATCTCAACCTGGTAGAGGGTGGAAATAATCTCTTCTCTTGATGCAAAACGCTCCAATAGGGTGCAATACTCTTTGTCCGCTCTGCGGAA
>JAFZFL010000032.1 GCA_017555925.1 Bacteroidales bacterium
AGGCTTGATGCTGAATAGACAGATACATAGCTGTTTGTATACTCATATGAGCCGTCGGGATTAACATTATACTCTTTTCCTGCATTTGTAACGTAAAGGCAGCCGCCTCCACCAATAATCTCCCTGCAGTTTGAAAGTTGGGTTGTTACGGGAGCTGTGAGTACTGCCATAGTGGTAATGTCAACAATAACAATCTTATCTGGATTAGAGCAAAGCAGGAAGCCGACACCTGAAGATGAGTATGTTCCAGACATTAGAGTCGCACCCAATTTTGTACCATTATTGGCCGCTGCATAAGCATTTGGGGTCATTGTTTTAGTGTTCTCATCATATACATAGATACTTGCATTCTGCTCGGTATAGTTGCCCTGGTTAAGAATCACAACTTTGTTTTTAACTTCGAGGTTTTCATTGCTGACTGTGCCATTGTTTTTGTTACAGCTGAAAAGAATGGCAGAGAGTGCTACAAAAAGAAAAAGTGCGTTTTTTTTCATATATATTTAATTTGTTAGTTTATAATCATTTTACTCTTCCCGACAGATTTAAAAAATCAACTGCACCGCTAATGCAAAATTAGTGCCTGGCATGGCATAGAATCTTACATTCTGGTAATCGGTATTGAATATGTTTTTAATTTCGCCCGTAATACCCCACTCTTTGGAAAGAAATGGAAATTTGTAATTTATTGCAAAATCGAGGAGTGAGTAAGCCGGCATTATATCATAAATGTCGGTGGATGTACGCTCTCCTGCGTAGTTATATGTAATATTGGCTGTGAGCCTGTTGATATTTGCGCCCAAGTTGACGGTTGCTGTATGTTTGGGCTGGTAAGCCATCTGATGACCCACTGACGGGTCATTTGCAAGCAATGATTTTTCAACTGTAACATCTGTAAATGCATAATTTGCATCGAGAAACATTTTCCAGCCGTTCCACTTCTTTATAATGCCCAAACCGCACTCGATACCCTTGGAGCAGACCTCCGGAACATTGGATGGACGCCATATCTCTCCTGTTGGAAGCCATCTGATCCAATCATAAACCTGCGAGATATAGGCTGTAACAAAGCCCTTTGCCTCCCAGCTTCTGTAGATTAGGGAATAATCTGCACCAATCTCATAGGTTGTTCCTGTTTCGGCATTCAGATTAGCTGTAGTACCACCCCAATAGCGGTCATTCAAAGTAGGAATCTTTGCATTTTTTGAGAAAGAGGCTCTGGCCGACAGATTGTGGAGCGCATCCTTTGTGCTCTTACTGTATGGGTCAACAATCTGGTACTTCAAATTTAGTGATGGCTGCACCGGAATTCTCATATCTGTTACAAATGAGCCGCGTATTCCGGCTCCCACTGTCAGGGGTTGGAATGGAGTCCAGAGCATCAGGGCAAAAATATCACCCCTCCACTCTTTGGTGCCGGCTTTATAGGCTTCAACATTGGGTTTGATATACTCCACAGCAGCCCCTCCTTTTATATTAAATCTCTTGTAGCGGTACTCAATGTCGCCATTTGCAGTTACTCTGTCGGCTTCAATTATATCCTTCTCATATAACTCATAGTCGTGGCAATAAGAGGTGCGTACATTGTAGTGCCAGCTCTCACGGTTGCCGCTGTATGCAATTGATGCCTTGAGGTTTCTGTCCAGAATTGAATGGTATGAGAGTTCGTTCATGTTGTTGGATACAGAGGGCTGTATATTTCTGTTGAAGTCCAGATACATTACGCTCATCTGCAGAAGCGACTTGTCCTTAAATTTTCTGAACACTTCCTGAAGGGCTCCCCAGTTGCAGTATTGCGCATTGTTCAGTCTCTCAATAGGCTTCTCAATTTCTGTATTGTTCCTGAACTTGAAGTTGTTTTTTGCGTAAGTCCAATATGCGCTGGTGCGGCTCTCCCAGCCATTCTTGCTATATCTCAAGGTCGCACCCGAAAACAGGGTTGCAAAGCTGCCCCCCTTAAGTGTAATATCTCCGCTTATTCCATCATTGAACAGTGGAGTAGTATTCAATTGTATATTTCCACTCAAACTCCCATTTCCATACAGTGCCGAATTGCCACCCAGGTGAAGTGTCATATTATCAAAAAAATAGAGTGGCACATGGCTCAGGTCGGTCTGTCCCATGGTTGGTATTGCAAGCGATTGCCCGTTCCAGTCAATAGTTGTATGTGAAGAGGAAGTGCCGCGCATTGAAATATAGGAACTCATGCCTCTGCCATACTCCTTTATATAAATGGCAGTCTGTTGTTTTATGAAGTCCGACAGCGAGTTGCTTGCAGATACTTGAGATATCTCTTCAAATTTCTGGTATCGTGTGCCTGGATTGAACTTGGCATTGCGAGATGCATTTTGCTTAACGGTTCTGCTTATGACAACCGTAGAAAGAGTATCTTCTTCTTGAGCGTATGAAAAAACTGGAATTGCTATTGCAAGCAGCAGAACGAGAATTGTTGCGGAGAATGCGCGCGTGTAGCTTTTCATAATAAACTCTACCTCCCGAAAGTTTAAAAAAAAAGTTCACGAGCAGATTTTCTGACTTAATTTTACACTCTCCTTCTCAATCACGGCCAAAAGGTACAAACCAAAAGACGCAATGAAAAATGGACTGCGAGTAACTGGTGGGGCCAGTATTGTACACCATCCCCAACCAGAAATATTACAGCAGCGGGTACTGTTCCGGATTTTCACCGGATTCCCTTTCTCCTGAACTTAAAAATATTAATAACTAAAAACTGGTGCAAATATAGCAAAAGTATTTAATAATTGAAGACAATGGTCTTTATCAGATCAGGATGAAGACTGTTTGCTACAGGACAAGTTCTTGCAGCGGCCTCAATTACGCGTTTCTGCCTATCTGTAAGATTAGCATCTTTAGGGAAGTTGAATGTTATTTTTACCTCAACAACTCTTCTTGGGTTAGTACCCATAATCTTCTCTGTCTCTACGGTAGTTCCGTCAATATTGTAACCATACTCCTCTGAAGAGATGCCCATAATTGTAAGCATGCAGCTTCCTAGTGCAGTAGCCAAAAGATCTGTTGGAGAAAAGAACTCTCCTTTTCCATGATTGTCAAGAGGAGCATCTGTAACCAATTTGGAACCTGATTGGTCGTGGATAGCCTCAGTTCTCAAATTCCCGGTGTAAACTGTACTAATTTTTGTCATTTCTTTGATTTTTTAAATTATTTATCTCTTTTGTAATTATCTCTTTAAGATCTTTTCCAATCTCAATAATATCATTTTTTATATCTTCAAAATCCAACCTTTTTGCAAAGCTTGTCACTTCTGGCTCCTCTACAATTTCTGCAATAAGTGTGGCACTTGTGCATGATGTGACCTTTACATTAACGTAATCTCCAATTTTATACCCCTTGGCATCAAATACACATGTCTTGTTTTGTGGCGTTCTTCCAATAAGCTGTTGGTCGGATCTCTTGGAAACGCCCTCAATAAGAACAGTATAAACTTTGCCAAGGCTCTTTTGGTTGCTCTCCAGCGACAAGCGGTTCTGCAACTCAATAATCTCATTAAGTCTTCTGGTCTTCTCCTTTAGAGGCACATCATCCGTAAAATGGCGGGCAGCTTTTGTGTTTGGCCTTAATGAGTACTGGAACATGAATGCAGAGTCATAACCCACCTCTTTCATCAAAGAGAGGGTATCCTGATGGTCCTCTTCTGTTTCTGAGCAGAATCCTGCAATAATATCTGTGGTAATGGCGCAGTCAGGCAGAATTTCCCTAATCTTCCTCACTCTCTCCATATACCCCTCTCTTGTATATTTTCTGTTCATTTTAAGCAACATGGCATTACTTCCAGATTGTACAGGAAGGTGGATATGATTGCAGATATTAGGATATACGGCCATAGTGTAGAGCACTCCATTACCCATATCTTTAGGGTGTGAAGTGGAAAAACGTACTCTTAATTTGGGGTCTACAAGCGCAACAAGTTCAAGAAGTTGTGCAAAATTGACGGTCTCTGTAGGATTGTCGGGATTATGCCAGTGATATGAGTCAACATTCTGTCCCAATAACGTCACCTCCTTATATCCGTTGTCAAAAAGCTCCTGGGCCTCTCTCACAATACTGTGGGGATCTCTGCTTCTCTCAGCACCTCTGGTGTATGGCACAACACAGTAAGAACACATATTGTTGCAGCCTCTCATAATGGAGATAAATGCGGATACTCCATTCTTGTCCATTCTTACAGGCGAAATGTCGGCATAGGTCTCTTCGCGTGAAAGAAGAGTGTTTATCTGTTTGCTTCCAGAATCAAGCGCTGCAATAAGTTTTGCAATATCTCTATATGCGTCTGGTCCTGCTACAATGTCAACTGCAGGATGTTCGAGCAGTTCGCTCTTCAAACGTTCGGCCATGCAGCCTAAAATGCCAACTATCAAGCCTTTGCGTTTCTTCTTCTCCTGTAAGAAAACATCAAGCCTTCCCCATATTCTCTGCTCGGCATTGTCTCTGATGGAACAGGTGTTTACAAGAATAACATCTGCCTTCTCAATGGAATCACAAAGTGCATAACCTGCTTTTTGCAATACGGAAAGTACAACTTCACTGTCATTGACATTCATCTGACATCCGTATGTTTCAATGAAAACTTGTGGACGTTGCTCATCCAGTATTGGTCTTATAGAAATAAAATTATTGCTCATGGTAAATTTTTTGCATACAAATAGCATACAAAGATAGAGTTTTTGACTATTCAAAAGTATATATTCATAATTTTTTTACCTTTGTCAAACCAAAAGAACAGATATATGAAATGGAAAATTTTGTCTCTGTTAATGTGCGGATTCCTGTTTGTGGGATGTTCACAATATAAGCAGATAGATGTGGATGATATAAAAATTGCCAAAATCAAGATGAACTCTGCCAAAGAGATAGATTTGAAGTTTGGCATAACAGTAGAAAATCCATCAAGAACACTCTTTACGCTTCAAGCCATAGATGGCGTCATTTATAGAAATGGAGCAGAGTTTGCCAATATGGTACTTCTTGAGGAGGTTCAGGTTCCTGCGCGATTCTCTGGAGATGTGCAGGCTATGTGCCGTCTTACACTTACAGATCCGTTGGCGGCTTTGGCGTTAGGGTTAAATTTGGCCTCTTTGAACAATGATTCATTTACAGTTGATGTTGTTGCAACGGTAAAGGGTGGTGCAGTGAAAAAGAGTTTCAGATACAAGGATATTCCTTTGTCTGATGTCATTAAGAAATTTGGTATAAAATTATAGCTATGAAAAGTATTGTGTGTAAAATGGTCTGTAGAGTAACTTTTTGTATAATAATGCTTTTCCCAGCACTGCTCTCGGCCCAGAACATTATTGTAAAAGATACGGTAACAATCTATGAACGTGATTCATTGGTCAGAAACAGGCCAGTTGTAGAGGCCTCTCTGGTGGGCAAGGATGTATTCAGTTATATTACTGAGGACGGAAATGTTACAATAAATCAAAGTGCGTCTGTGGCTGCCGCATTTCCGGAATATTTGAAGAGTAATGCAGAAAAGAAGAAGAACGGTTACAGGATAAGAATATTCTTTGACAACAAGCAGACTGCAAGAGTCCAGTCAGAAGAGGTTGAAAAGCGCTTTAATGAACAATTCCCGCAATATCCGGTATACAGAACATATACCAACCCTTATTTTAAGGTGGCAGTAGGTGACTTCAGATCAAAGTCAGATGCAGTACGTGTTCTGGAGATTGTCAAACGTGAATACCCAAAAGCCTTTATCATAAAGGATATTATAAACTATCCTCTATAGCTCCTTGCGTAGACGGGCTATTGGAATATTGAGCTGTTCCCTATATTTGGCAACGGTACGGCGTGCTACAATATACCCCTTCTGTTGCAGAACACTTACAAGCTCCTCATCTGTGAGGGGCTTGCTTTTATTTTCGGCCTCCACACTCTCGGCAAGAATCTTCTTTATCTCTCTTGTAGATACCTCTTCTCCGCGCTCTGTCATCAGGCCTTCAGAGAAAAAGTATTTGAGAGGAAAGATGCCAAAAGGAGTTTGAATATATTTGCAGTTTACAACTCTCGATATGGTAGAGATATCCAGACCGGTTTTCTCGGCTATATTTTTAAGAACCATTGGCTTGAGTTTGGTCTCATCTCCCTCCATGAAATAGTCGTGCTGAAACTCTATAATGGCATTCATGGTATTTTGCAAGGTATTCTGACGCTGTTTGATAGCCTCAATAAACCACTTTGCAGAATCCAGTTTTTGCTTTACGAAGGAGGCGGCCTCTTTGCCGGCCTTGTTATTGCTTCCTGCAGACTTTTCAAGCAGTGCCGCATATCTTTTGTTTACCCTCAATTCGGGAATGGAGAATTTTGGCATGCTCATAGTGAGCTCGCCATTCTTCTCTTCAAGTACGAAATCAGGAACAATCTGTTGGGCCTGATCAATATATGAGTCATCAATCTGTCCGCCCGGACGGGGATTCAATTTAATTATCTCCTCAATTGCCTCTTTCAGTTCTTCTTGGGTAATGCCCAGTTTGGATATGATTTTTGGGTAGTGTTTTTTTGTGAACTCCTGAAAGTAATCCTTTAGAATTGTATGGGCAATCTCCTGGGAACGGGATTTGCTCTTTGCCTCAATCTGAAGCAGTAGACACTCCTGTAAATCTCTTGCACCTATGCCAACAGGGTCAAACTCCTGAATAATCTTAAGGATACTCTCCAACTCCGTTTCAGAAGTCTCTATATTCAGTCTGAATGAGATGTCATCAGAGAGGGCTTCAAGATCTCTGCGCAGATAGCCGTCATCATCAAGACTGCCAATAACAAAGAGTGCAATGGAGCGGGTGCGCTCGTCAATTTGGCGATAACCCAACTGCATCTCCAGGCTCTGATGAAAACTCTCTCTTACGGAGAATGTATTATATTGGGGTTTGGGATCTTTACCTTGATTGTTTACATACAGTTTATACGAAGGGGTGGGATCATCTGCCGGATACTCATTTAAGGAGACATTTTTAGGAGAGCCGTCTTCATCCTCTTCTGATTGTGGAGGGGCTTCATCCAGTACCGGATTCTCTTCCAACTCTTTCTTAATGCGCTGCTCAAGTTCAAGGGTAGGCAATTCAAGTAACTTAATTGTCTGAATTTGTAGCGGCGACAATTTTGTCTGTAATTTTTGTTGTAATCCCTGTTTTAACATAACACAAATATACAATTTTTATTTGTAAGCAGATTGATTTATTAATTTTCTTAACTTAGCAATCTGAAAGGCCCGCAAATGGGTAATTAAAATAATAGTCTATGTCTCAAGTAATTAAAGTAGATATTGAAAAAGTAATATCATCTAAGAGTGCCAAGGTTGCAAAATATGCACCAAAGTTTCTCATAAATTGGATGAAACGTCTTATTCATCAGGATGAGATTAATGAAGCCCTTGAACTTTGCAGGGGGATGGAGGGTCGCGACTTTGCAAAAGGGGCTTTGGAATATTTGAATGTAAAGTGCAATGTCACATATACAGACAAGTCTGCCCTCAAACAGGATGAAAGATATATTTTTGTCTCAAACCACCCTTTGGGAGGATTGGATGGCCTTATTCTTATTTCGGAGCTGGGAGAGGTAATGGGTAACATATTGTTTGTTGTAAATGATTTTCTTATGCATATAAAACCCCTGGAACCAATTTTTGTTCCTATAAATAAGGTTGGAAGAATGGGAAAAGCATATTCAGAGAGGTATGAGGCGGCGTACTCTTCAGATTCCCAGATTCTATACTTCCCGGCAGGCCTCTGTTCAAGGCTCATAGATGGCAAGATAACAGACCTTGACTGGAAAACCAGTTATATCAAACAGGCCAGAAGATATGGACGCAAAATAGTTCCAGTCTATTTTAGCGGCCAGAATTCAAAATTCTTCTACAGACTTGCAAAAATCAGAAAAATGTTGGGTATCAAATTCAATATTGAGATGTGTTTTTTGCCTGATGAGATGTTTAAACAAAAAAATGCTAACTTTGACGTTATTATTGGAACACCAATAGAGGTGCCCCAATATGCAAATGTCAAGGATTTGGAGGCCATCAACACCAGTATACGTGCAAAGGCGTATGCTCTGAAAAATGAAATCTGAACCATATGTTTACCTGCTAAAACTTACTATAACCTACTATGCAACCCGTAATACAACCAGTAGACAGGGAACTTTTGTTGAAAGAGCTTACTCCCGACAAATTCATACGTGTAACGCGCAAAGGAAACAACTATCTTTTTGAGGTGACCGCTGCAGATTCTCCAATGATAATGCAGGAGATTGGCAGATTGCGTGAAATTTCGTTTCGCCTGGGCGGTGGAGGAACAGGGAAACCTGTCGATATAGATGAATATGATCTTGATCCCAATGCCCCATATCGCCAATTGATAGTTTGGGATCCCAAGGATCAGGAGATAATAGGAGGATACAGATACCTTACCTGTGCCGGCTTGGATGTAAGCAAGATGGCCACTAAGGAGCTGTTCCACTTTTCTGACAGTTTCAAGAGTGAGTACCTGCCATTTACAATAGAACTCGGACGTTCATTCATACAGCCTAATTATCAGAGTACAAACCTTAAAAGAAAGAGTCTCTATTCATTGGATAACCTATGGGACGGATTGGGTGCTCTTGTTGTAAAATATTCAAACATAAAGTACTTCTTTGGAAAGGTTACAATGTATACATCATATAATGAGAGGGCAAGAAACATGTTGTTGAACTTTATGCACAAATACTTTTATGATGCCGACAAACTTGTTACTCCAATAACCCCTCTTGAATGTGACAAGGATAACCCATATTTTGTAGAGCTGTTTAAAGACCTTGAATACAAAGATGCATATAAGGTGCTACAAAAGGAGTTGAAGAATCTGGGAGAACATATTCCACCACTAATCAATTCATACATGAATCTCTCTCCGAGTATGAAGATGTTTGGAACTGCAGTAAACGAGGGATTTGGCGAGGTAGAAGAGAGCGGTATAATGATAAATATCGGCGATATATATCCAGAGAAGATAGAGCGTTACATTACTCCGCTTAAGATGTGGGCCCAAAAGATGCGCGTAAAATGGTGGAGCCGTTTATAATTAAAAATAGAGGAATCTCATAATTAAAAAGATATAATATATGAAAGTAGTAAATATTGGTGAGCAGAACTCAGTTCTAAATCAGTTTGTTGCTGAGATCAGAGATAAGCATGTGCAGAAAGACAGCATGCGTTTCAGAAGAAATCTTGAACGTATAGGGGAGATATTTGCCTATGAGATAAGCAAAACATTGGAGTATGCCAAAACCGATGTTACTACACCTCTTGGAATAGCGGAATGCTCCCTTCCTACAGATAATATTGTGGTGTCAACTATCCTCAGAGCAGGTTTGCCGCTTCATGCAGGCATTTTGAACTTCTTTGACAAGGCACAGAATGCATTTGTTGCAGCATACAGGAGATATGGCAAGGATAACAAGTTTACAATACAGTTTGAGTATGCAAGTACACCGAGCATAGAGGGTAAAGTGCTCATTATAGCCGACACTATGCTTGCAACAGGAGCATCTCTTGTATTGGCATACCAGAAACTGTGCGAATCGGGTGAGCCCCTTCACACACATCTTGTCTGCCCAATTGCAAGCGAGCAGAGCCTTGGCTATTTGTCAAAACATCTGCCTCACAAAAAGGTCACATTGTGGGTGGCGGCAGTAGACCAGGAGCTTACAAACAAATCATACATTGTTCCCGGACTCGGTGATGCCGGAGACCTTGCTTTTGGCAGCAAGTTGGATTAGTCTCCCTCTATAAAAGCCCTTCGTCAAGAAAACTGTAGTAGCCCTTGCCTCCAATAATAATGTGGTCTGTGAGGTTCAGATCACATATTTGGGCAGCATTCTGCAGTTTCCTGGTCTGTACTTTATCCTGTTCTCCAGGGTACAGGCTTCCCGACGGATGGTTGTGGAACAATATTATAGAGCTTGCCAGTTTGCTGATAGCACGTTTGATGATCATCTTTATATCTACAACAGTACAGTTGATTCCACCGCTTGATACCCTCTCTTTTGCTATGACCTTATTTGCTGTATTAAGGTAGATTACCCAGCACTCTTCGTGCTGCAGATCTTTAAGAATTGGCGACATGATGGCGGCAGCACTTCTTGAAGAGTATATTTGTGATGCTTCCGGTTGCTCTTCGCTCTCTATCCTTTTGTTGATTTCAAAGGCAGCCATTATGGAGAGGGCCTTGCCAGGCCATATGCCTTTAAGTTTGTTATAATCTTCAAGTGTATACTTCTTTAGCGCAGATAGTGAATTGCCGGCTTCATATAGCAGCCTTCTTGCCAGTTCAATGGCATTTTCTTCTCTGCTGCCGCTACGTAGCAGAATTGCCAGCAGCTCTGCATTGCTCAATGACTCTGCCCCCTTCTCAATGAACTTTTCACGTGGCCTCTCTGTTGAATCCCACTCCTGAATCTTTAATCTCTCTCTCATGCCGGTATAAAAATAAAAAACTCCCCAAATTTGGAGAGTTTTTTATTTTTAACGATGCAAAAACGTAAATTTACGCTAGTGTATTTACGTAAGTAGCAAGACCGCTCTTTAGGTTAGCTGCTTTGTTTCTGTGGATAATGTTAGTTTTAGCCAATTTATCCAACATTGCATAAACTTTAGGCATTAGAGCCTCTGCTGCGGCTTTGTCTGTTGTGTTGCGCAATGCTTTAATAGCATTACGAGTTGTTTTTGCATAATAGCGATTGTGCAGTCTGCGTTTCGCATTCTGGCGAGCACGCTTGTCTGCTGATGCATGATTTGCCATTGTATTTACTTTTTTAATATTTTTTTGTAGTGGATAGGGGAATCGAACCCCTATTGCAAGAA